>JAYUDQ010000169.1:0-2373 GCA_043739745.1 Acidimicrobiia bacterium
GTGTCACATCAGGAGTCGACGCGATGAACCCTGCTGCGATGGCCGCGAGCCTGCTCGCCCAAGTTGATCCGACCACCACTGTCTCGGTTCGTACGTCCGCATACGTTGCCGGTCGCGCGGCGTACGAGCTCGTTCTCGCTCCCAAGAGCGTTGCATCGACGGTCGGCGAGATCGTCCTGGCCATCGACGCAGCGACGGGTACGCCGCTCGACGCTCGGATCGTCGCGAAGGGTCATACCTCGCCGGCCTTGGAGCTCGGGTTCACCCAGATCACATTCGCCACCCCAGCAACATCGACGTTTGCGTTCCTACCGCCCGCCGGCGTGACGGTGAAGGAAGTCGCCTCGGTTTCCGATCTGCTTCCCATCAGTGGTGGTCGTGAACACGGCGACGGGAAGGTGGACACGCGGGACGCGACGCCGGAAGGCTCAGTGTCCAAGGTCGGGAACTCCGCCACGACCACCGTCGGCACAACCTGGGACTCGGTCACGATCATGAAGGGCACCGCGATCAGCCCCCAGATAGCGCAGGTCCTCGGCGGCGGCTCCACCGTCACCTTGGCCAACGGCGTGACGGCGAAGCTCGTTTCGACCGCACTCATCAACGTGCTGCTGAGCAGCGACGGCCGCATCGCACTGGGGGCGGTAACTCCGCAGGCTCTTCAGGCCGCGCTGAACCAGCCCGCGGCATGAGCGAATCAACGACGATCACCACCGGTCCGCCGTGGTCGGATGGCCGGTTTGATGATCAACTCGCTGATGGGCCGCGTGCTCCGTCCGCCGCAGCGGGCGGCGATCTCCCACACGACGCGTTGGTGCATCCACTAGGGGACCGGGTCGGGCTGCGTCCCACGAGGCGCGGAGGTGTGCCGGCCTACGCGTGGGCCATCGAGACCCGCGGGCTCACCAAGCGCTTCGGCGACGCAACCGTTGTCGACCAACTCGACCTACGGGTCCCGGCCGGCAGCGTGTTCGGATTCCTCGGCCCGAACGGGTCGGGCAAGACGACGACGATACGAATGCTGCTCGGACTCATCTCGCCGAGCGCCGGGGAGGTGCACCTTCTCGGCGAGCCGATCCCCGCCGCCAGTGCAGCCGTGCTGCCCCGGGTCGGGGCTCTTGTCGAAGGACCGGCGTTCTATCCGTGGTTGTCCGGTCCGCAGAATCTGGCTCGCCTCGACGCCGCAGGGCGTGGATCGACATCCGTCGGCCGCACGGCTCGCATTGCCGACGCGCTCGCCCGCGTAGGGCTCACTGCGGCCGCAGACAAGAAGGTCAAGGCCTACTCCCTCGGCATGCGTCAGCGACTCGGCCTCGCGAACGCCCTTCTGCACCCGTGCGAGCTGCTGATACTCGACGAACCGACGAACGGCATGGACCCGCAGGGGACCCGCGAGATCCGCCATCTCATCCGTGAGCTCGCCGACCACGGCACCACCGTGTGCCTATCAAGCCATCTCCTGGCCGAGATCGAGCAGGTCTGCACCCATGTCGCGGTGATGCGGCTCGGCAAGCTCCTCAGCCAAGGCTCGCTGCAGGAGCTCCGTGCCACGACGAGCGAGCGCCTCCGTATCTCGACACCCGACCTCGCCCTCGCGCAGCAGACCCTGCGCGAAATCGGCGTCGTCTCGCAGATCGATGCCGATGGCACGCTCAGCGCTGACCCGAGCGGTCATCTGCCCGAAGAACTCAACCGGGCACTCGTCCAAGCGGGCGTCGCAGTCCGACGCCTCGTTCTGGAATCGCCCACCCTCGAAGACACCTTCGTGGCCCTGACCGGGGAGGGCTTCGATGTTGCGCAATGAGCTCTCCATGATGTTCCGACGCCGACGCCTCCAAGCGCTGCTCCTCGTGCTCGGCATCGTCCCCATAGCCATCATGCTTGCCGTGCGCATCGGCGGGGGGCCCGACCACAACGATGGGCCGGCGTTCCTCAACCAAGTCACGAACAACGGGGTGTTCGCCACGCTCGCCGCGCTCACCGTGACACTCCCGATCTTCCTGCCGATGGCCGTCGCCGTCGTCGCCGGCGACACGATCGCGGGCGAGGCCAGCCTCGGCACGCTCCGCTACCTGCTGATCCGTCCTATCGGCCGGGTACGGTTGTTGGCCACCAAGGCAGCCGCAACGGCGGTCTTCTGCCTCGCGGCGACCGCTGTTGTCGCAGTATTCGGCCTTGTGGCCGGCGTGGTGCTCTTCCCTGTCGGACGGGTCACGACGCTCTCCGGTGACACGCTTGCGCTCTCTGCTGGGATGGTTCGCATCGCCGGTGCCGCCCTGCTCATCGGGCTCTCACTTCTCGGCCTTGCCGCCATTGGCCTCTTCATCTCCACCCTTACCGACGTTCCCGTCGGCGCCATGGCCGCAACCCTTG
>JAYUDQ010000170.1:0-2373 GCA_043739745.1 Acidimicrobiia bacterium
GGCGTCGAGAACCGTCAGGCTGGCAGAGCGCCTGTACCGCGCCCGGGACCTTCAGACCACCACGGAGCAAGCGTGGTCTTTTGGATCGTGGAGACGGAGAGGGATCGCCGTGATCGTCGCCCACCCGATGCTGCGTGTAGCCGTCACTGGCGCATCTGCGCTGTCGCTGCACAACCTGATCGACCGCGCCCCCGACGTCGTCCATGTCGCCGTCGCTCACGGCCAGTACGTCCCGACAGCCCTCACCAGAGTCGCCCAGGTCTCCACGTTCGCCAGTCGGCTCGAGCCAGTCGATGTCCGTGGGATTCCCGTGCATCGCGTCGCAAGTTTGCTCGTCCTGGCCGCAAGCGTGCCTCGCCAGATCGGGTCATGGGCAACGATCGGGGAACGCCTCGGAGACATCGTCGCAGCCGTCGATCGGAATGAGTTCGACATCGAACTCGAAGGCCGCCCGGCGGCGACACTGGCACGCCTGGCCTACCTGGTGCATGGCGCCGACCCGGATCTTGCCGACGGGGTGTTCGCACCTCCGACAGCCGGCAAAGCACACCCACTCATATGGTTCGGGCCTCGTCACGGCGGACGGACGGCGCGAACGAACCGGCGGTTCGGGGTCACCGACACACTCCTCCCGTTCCGGCCCGGCGATATCACTGCGATCAACGGCGGGAGTTGAGTGGTGGCGTACATGATCCAACTGACGGAGGGCTACATCGTCCGGCATGCGCCGGCGACCGGCGCCCAAGGGCGAGAAGCGGCACTGATCGACGTCGCCCAGGACATCCTGCTTCGCCACCTCTCAGATACCGGCGTGCTCGAACTTTTCGCCTTCAAAGGAGGGACGGCACTCCGCAAGGTGTACGCCGGTGCCGTCGGACGATTCTCCACCGACCTCGACTTCTCCGTCGCGAACCTCGCCGACGACCCTGCGGCGGCGTTGGACCTGCTCGTTGGCCAGATTGACGGGGTCGAGCTCGGACCCTTCACATTCACAGTGTCGTGGCGCAACGGCAAACCGACGATTCTTTACGCATCGACGTTTGGTGACGCCGGGAGTGTGCTGCAGTCCCAAGCTCGATGTGGGACCGCCGCCGTGGCTGACGCCAACGCCGCGCGGTTGGGTTCCCGTCCCGATCCACAGCCGTTACGGGGGGCCACTACCAGCCCTCCCGGTCATGGACCTGGGCGAGAACATCGCTGAGAAAGTGGCACGCCTCAACCGGGTCAGCCCGCCACGCGATGCCTACGACCTTTGCTGGGTGTCGCGCACGGCAGGATTGGCCCTCGATCAGTTGCTCGTGCGGCGACTTGCCGTCCTCAAATGCTGGGTCGACACCCACGGTTTGCACGTGGGTGACGTCTCATGGCCGACGCTGCCCCACGCGGGCGGGTTCAACGTCGAACGAGGGCTCACCCGGCGCCGCGCACGCGATTTCGATGACGACTCGATCGGATTGCTGACGGCTCCGCCACCGAACCTCGACGACCTCGGCCGTGACCTCGTGGAGCGGTACCGCTGGTTGGGTGACCTCGATCGTGACGAACTCCGCGTCGCAGGAGGTCAGGCCGGGGACCGACGCCTGGTCCTGCGAATGCTAGCCGACCTTCCAGGGGCCAGGATGATAGGCAGCCGCTGAAGCGTTGCCTGCCACAGCCCTTCAGGCGGGGTCCGGACCGCCTGATTCGACACCGGCATCGGCGTTGTCGTCATCAGCTCATACGACAGCAACAACGTGACGCCGGGCGACGTCTCGGTCTGTTGCGGCGGGATCGATGCAGAGGGAACTCCGAGCGCCCGTGTCAGCGCAGCTCTCCGACGGCACCGTCGTCGCAATGGTTCGCGACCCTCGTCGGACTGAATCGGCACGAGACCCTGGACCTCCCCGGGAGACGGTCTTCGTCAATCAGCACGGCCGCAGTCATTGGGAGTTCGATCCAGTCGTCGGCCCCTTCGAGTTCGGCAATCCAGGCCGCGAGCGCCTCCGTCGAGGTGTCATCGTCGGGGTTGACGACATCGATCGACGAGTCGTTGCCGAAGTCGTCAGCGCGGCGAACCATGCCCGCATCTTACTCGGAACCGGTACGACCGTTGCCAGATCGACCGACCGCCGACCGTCTCCGCCTCGTAGCCCACGACTCGTTCGGCATCCGAAAGTGGTGTGCCAGCTACACTCGGCAACACCCGCAGGCACCCTGTTATCGAGTTCTTGACCGGTGCATCATCTGCTCATGCACATCGAAGGTTCGATCACGGCCCTGTCGTGGATCCCGTCGGAAGCCGTCAGCGGTCTCGCAAAGCTGCCCTTCGGTTCCGGCGTCGCTCACTACGACCAGCCCCCACCCGACGAGATCGGCCACCCCGGGTCCACCCTG
>JAYUDQ010000171.1:0-14905 GCA_043739745.1 Acidimicrobiia bacterium
CGTTGCGTTCCGATCTGCGCCACGACTGCCGCCATCAGATCGGCCCGCCTCGGGAAGTGGTGGAGCAGAGCGCCACGCGAACTGCCGGATCGCCGCTGCACTTCGACCGTCGTAGTCCGCGCGTACCCGAGCTCGATGAGTGCCCCAAGGGCAGCGTCGAGAAGCCTCTCGCGCATGGCCTCGGGATCGCGGCTCCGACGGACCGGTGAAACGACTTGAAGAGTCAGCCCTGACTGTCGTACCGTCATAGCTGACTGTACCAAGTAGGCCACGCGCAGCACGAGCAGCTCAACCGGGAGTTCACCATGAGCATGGTCCAAGACGTCCACCCGAGCACCACCGATGAACGGCTCGACGCCTACGAACGCGACGGCTACGTCGTCCTGCCGTCGATCCTCGCCGCCGATGCACTCGCCCGCATCCACGAGGAGATGGCACCGCTGCTGGCCGCATCGCCGCTCGGCCGCAACGACTTCGAGGGCTTCGCCAGCAACCGCGTCTACGCACTGCTGCGGAAGGCGCCGTCGGTGGCGGCCATCGTCGAGCACCCCGACACGGTGGCCATGCTCGACCTTCTACTCCTGCCGGGGTACCTGCTGTCAGCCAACCTCGCCATCAACCTGCTGCCGGGCGAGACCGCGCAGAACTACCACATCGATGATGGCTTCTACCCGCTCCCCCGACCCCGCCCGGCCATCAGCGTCAGTGTCATCTGGGCCATCGATGCGTTCACCGCCGA
Organism: Acidimicrobiia bacterium; assembly: GCA_043739745.1. Classification (GTDB taxonomy): domain Bacteria; phylum Actinomycetota; class Acidimicrobiia; order Acidimicrobiales; family JANYDT01; genus JAYUDQ01. Next base: position 740 of record JAYUDQ010000171.1, read on the forward strand.
AAACGGCGCGACCGAGGTCATCCCCGGCTCACACCGTTGGGGCCGCGAGCAGCCCGCGCTCGACGACGACCGCGCCGTGAAGGTGATCATGCCGTCCGGTTCGGCCGTCGTCTTCTCCGGCCAGCTCTGGCACCGAGGGGGCGCGAACAACAGCGATGCCCGTCGCCTCGCCATTTCGCCTCAGTTCTGCCAGCCGTGGGCCCGGCAGCAGGAGAACATGATGTTCTCCATCGGCGACGCCGCGCTGAATCTCTCTGCGCGCGTACAGTCGATGCTTGGCTACTCGATCCACCCGCCGTTCATGGGCCACATCGACGGCATGCATCCACTGCGGTTGCTCGATCCCGCGTACACGGGCGCTCACCACGGCCATGCAGCGAAGGCTGCAGCGCTGCTGGAAGGTCGTTCGACCGAGGGCGAGAACTGGGTCCGACGCTCCGCAGGCGCGGCTATGGACGACACGAGCGCCCCGCGCGCATGAGCTCGACCGTCCGCACAGACACCGACGGCGACGTCTTCGTCGTCACCATCAACCGACCCGAGGTTCGCAACGCGGTCGACGGCCCCACCGCCGCATTGCTGGCCGATGCGTTCCGGGCGTTTGATGCCGACGAAGCGCTCCACGTCGCCGTCCTCACCGGCGCCGACGGCACGTTCTGCGCCGGCGCCGACCTGAAGGGCGTCGCCGCCGGTCGCGGCAACCGCGTGGATGCCGACATCACGCTCGACGGGCCGATGGGACCGTCGCGCATGCTGCTCGGCAAACCGGTCATCGCCGCCGTCGAGGGGCACGCCGTCGCCGGCGGGCTCGAGCTCGCGATCTGGTGCGATCTTCGGGTCGCGGCAGAGGACGCAGTGTTCGGGGTCTACTGCCGGCGATGGGGTGTTCCCCTCATCGACGGCGGCACCATCCGCCTACCGCGCCTCATCGGTCAATCCCATGCCATGGACCTCATCCTCACCGGCCGAGGCGTAAGCGGTTCTGAAGCCCGCACGATGGGGCTGGCCAATCGCACCGTACCGACCGGCACCGCGCTCGCAGCAGCGGTAGAGCTCGCGCATCAGATCGGTGCGTTCCCGCAGCGTTGCATGCGCACTGATCGTCTGTCCGCATACGACCAGTGGAGCTTGCCACTCGACGGCGCGCTCGCCCACGAGACCGAACTCGGTCTGACCACGATCCGCTCAGGCGAGACGCGCGAGGGGGCCGCCCGCTTCGCATCGGGCGCGGGCCGCCACGGGAGCTTCGCATAGGCGACCCGACGACTCACTCAGGCGGCGCGCTCGAGCGGTCCAGCAATCTGCATCAAGGACGACCCCGAGGCGGCACTGCAATCCGGCATCTCATGCTGTGCCGGGCGGCGGAGCTCAGCACCATCACCCCGCAGCTGCGCGACGAGCTGAGCGCAGCCCTCGAAGCGGCCGACCACGACGCGAACGTCAAGGTGGTGCTCATTCGGGCCTGCACGCCGACCGCATCGTGGCCGGCGAGTCGGCCAGCTTCGGGTACCCGTCGGCATTCGTGTACCCGCAGCCGTGAGGATCTCGAGTGCATCAGGTGCCTTGTCCGCGCACCTCAGGGCAATTGTCCGCGCACCTCACGTCCAAACGCGGCCGCTGGAGTCATTTTCGGGGCGAGGTGCGCGGACAAACCCGTCGAGGTGCACGGACAGCACGGACAGCGCGGACGAACGCGCCGACTGCCCGGCCTGCAAGGCACAGCGCAGGGCCCGGGCGTTGGACAGGCCCTCAGCCCAGGAAGCGGCTGTCGGTCAGCAGCTGCAGCGTGAACGCGAGGATGATGGCCGCGCCAGCGATGGCCGCAAGGATGAGCAGGTTGCGCGTCTTCACGGCGTGCAGTTTTCCACGACCTTGCCGAGGCCGATCTGCGCTACGGTACCGGCACATTCACCACGGGGAGCTCGGATTGCCGGGCTGAGAGGGCGACCATTTCGTCGCCGACCCGAGAACCTGCTCTGGGTAATGCCAGCGGAAGGGATCGGTCGTGCCCGCCACGTCGCAACCACCAAGCTCCTCGCCACTGACCAGCCCCCTCGCGATCGATGATCCGCAGACTCGCGTCCTGCCGGCGTGGGGCAGTCGGCATGTCGTCGTCGTCGCAGGCGGCTCCCCGCCCGACCCCCGGGTGATGACCCGACTGGCGGACGTGGCGCCCGGCACCGGCCCACCCACGGTGATCGCCGCCGACCGCGGCTTCGATCACGCGCTCGAGCTCGGCCTGCAACCGGACATGCTCATCGGTGACCTCGACTCGATCAAACCCGAATCCATCGAGCAGGCCATGGCCGACGGCGTTCGAATCGAACGTCATCCGCCGGACAAGGAGGCGACCGATCTCGAGCTCGCGCTCGATCGCGCCACCGCGCTGGCCCCGACCGTGACCGTCCTCATCGGCACCGGACCCGACGATCGCCTCGACCACCTGGCTGCGCAGTTCGGCCTCCTCGCGTCACCGGCTTTCGCATCGACCGCCATCGACGCCTGGATCGGGCGCGCCCATCTCCAGGTCGTCCACGGACCCGGCGATCGCACCATCCGGGGTCGTCCGTACGAGCTCGTCACGCTGCTGCCCGTCGGCGGCCCGGCCGTCGGCGTCACCACAACCGGCCTGCGCTTCTCGCTCCACGGTGAGACGTTGGACCCGTTCTCCACCCGCGGCGTCTCCAACGAGATCGCTGCCACCCTGCCCGACCGAGCGGCAGACGCCACCGTCGCTCTCGAGCGAGGGACTCTGCTCATCATCCGCCCGAACGCCCTCGAAGGACACCCGTGAAGAACCCCCGCAACCCCCGCACCCGCACCCAATGCCGCAGCGCCCGCACCATTGCCGGTCTCGGCGTGGCGCTCCTCGCCACCCTCATCGGTGTCGCCGGCTGCAGTACCGACAAGCCTGCCGACACCACCGCTGCGCCGGAGACCAGCACGTCGCCCGACGTCACGACGGCCCCTGCGCCGGCGTTCGCGACGATCACCTTGGTCGCCTACGACTCCTTCGCCCTCAGCAAAGGCACCCTTGACCAGTTCAGGCAGAAGACGGGCATCACGGTCAAAGTTCTCACCAACGGCGACGCCGGGGAGGTCGTCAACAAAGCAGTCCTCACGAAGGGCAATCCACTCGGCGATGTGCTCTGGGGGGTCGACAACACGTTCCTCGACCGCGCCGTGAAGGAGCAGCTGTTCGAGCCCTACGAGGCTTCGACGAAGCCCGACCTGGCCGCCGAGCTCACGGCTCTCGTACCCGGCAACGAGGTCACGCCGGTGGACTATGGCGACGTGTGCGTGAACTACGACAAGGCCGCGCTTGCCGCGAAGGGTGTTCCTGCGCCGGCGACGCTCGAGGACCTCGCCGACCCGAAGTACAAGGGCCAGCTCGTCGTCGAGAACCCGGCCACATCGTCACCCGGCCTTGCCTTCCTGCTCGCCACTGTCGCCCACTTCGGCGCCGACGGCTGGCTTCCCTACTGGAAGTCTCTGAAGGCCAACGGCGTCCTCGTCGTCAATGGCTGGACCGAGGCCTACGAGACCTGGTTCGCCGGTGGGACGGCGAAGGGCGATCGCCCACTCGTCGTGTCGTACGCGTCGAGCCCGCCCGCCGCGGTGCTCTTCGGTCCCGATCCGAAGGCGACGGTCGCGCCGACGGGCGTGGTCGACGCGACCTGTTTCCGCCAGGTCGAGTTCGCCGGCATCCTGAAGGGGACGAAGCATCTCGCGGAGGCGCAGAAGCTGATCGACTTCCTGAGTGGCACGACTGTGCAGGAGGATCTGCAGCTCAACATGTTCGTGTTCCCGGCGAACACGAAGGCCACGCTGGCAAAGGCCTTCATCGACTTCGCGGCCAGGCCTGCCAAACCGTTGACCCTGTCCCCGGCCGAGATCGCCGCCAACCGCGACACCTGGATCGACGAGTGGACGAAAGCTGCGGTGTAGCCCACACGTGCTGAACACGCGCCTGAGCAACCGCCAGCGCACCCGCACCCCGAGCCGGCCGGGAAGCGCCACTCGACTACCGCTGGTCGGCGCGCTCGGCGTGATCCCTGTCGCTGCGCTCGCGCTGCTGTACATCTGGCCGATCGCACACGTCGCGGGACGGGCCCGCAGCTCGACCGCGATCCGAGACCTGCTCAGCGACGAGCGAATCCGCCAGATCGCGTGGTTCACGCTCTGGCAGGCCGCGGTGTCGACGGCGCTCGTCGTCCTGATCGCCGTGCCGATTGCGGGAATCTTCGCCCAGTACGACTTCTCCGGCCGGCGACTGCTACGCGCACTGATGATTGCGCCCTTCACGCTGCCGACGGTCGTCGTGGGCGCAGCCTTCCTTGTCCTGCTTCCACGAGGTCACCGTCAGGGCGCGCTCGGGATCGTGCTCGCACATGTGTTCTTCAACGTCGGCATCATGGTCCGGGCCGTTGCGAACGCCTGGGAGGCGACCGATCCGCACCTGGCCGAGGCCGCTCGCACCCTCGGAGCGTCACCCGTTCGAGCGTGGTGGACGGTGGTACGCCCGCTCCTCCAACCCGCCATCGCAGGCGCGACGGGGCTCGTGTTCACGCTCTGCTTCACGTCCTTCGGTGTGGTGCTACTGCTCGGCGGGCCACACCGGTCGAGCATCGACGTCGAGATCTACCGACAGGCGCTGCAGCTCCTGCGCCTCGATCGCGCCGCCGTGCTCGCCATTGGCCAGGTACTGATCATCGGCGCGCTTACGTTCGCGATCACCGGTCGATCGCGGACGAATGTGGGGGGCACGACACCAAGCCAGGTCGTGCGCCGAGCACTCAAGAACGCCCCGAGCAAGTGGGCCCTCCGTGCCGCTCTGGCAGTCGTCAGCGCTGCGCTCCTGCTGCCGATGGCGGTACTGGGCGAAAGGGCCTTCCGCACCCCCAACGGGAGCATCGGCCTTGCGAACTTCCACGCGCTCACGATTGTCACGCCCGGATCGGGTCTCCTCGATGCGCCCCTTCGCAGCGTGCGCACGTCACTCGGCACCGCCGCCGTGGCTACCGCACTGGCCGTGATCTTCGGTTTGCTGATGACCGTGCTGATCACCGAGCGTCGAGGCCGGACCGCCGATGCCCTGCACAGCCTCTCACTCCTTCCCCTCAGCACGTCCGCCGTCGCGCTCGGCCTCGGGTTCCTGCTCGCATTCGCGAAGTCGCCGATCGCCTGGCGGTCGCAGTGGTTCGCCGTCCCGCTCGTGCAGTCCATCGTGAGCCTGCCGTTCGTGGTGCGTACGCTCGTCCCGGCGTTCCGATCAGTCGACCGGTCGCTACGCCAAGCTGCGGCAACACTGGGCGCATCGCCATGGCGGGCCTGGCGGACGATCGACGCGCGGCTCGTCGCCAGACCGATCGCAGCCGCAACCGCTCTCGCCGCCGGTGTTTCGATCGGGGAGTTCGGGGCAACCACGTTTCTCGCCCGACCCCAGAGCGCGACGCTCCCTGTGGCCATTGCCCGATTGAGCGGACGGCCTGGGGCCGTCGTCCAAGGGCAGGCGGTCGCCCTCGCCGTTGTACTAGGCGCGCTTACGGTCATGCTCATGGTGCTCGCCGACCTCGTTGGGAGCGGGCCACAGCGCCACGTGCGATGAACGCGACACCGAGGGACGGACTCTGCGTGAATGGCATCGTCGTGCACTTCGACGGCCGCATCGTCCTCGACCGCATGTCCCTCCAGGTTGCGCCTGGCGAGATCGTGTGCGTCACCGGCCCCAGCGGTTCGGGCAAGAGCACGCTCCTGCGAGTCATCGCCGGTCTGCAGCGCCCCGATGCTGGCACGGTCCGGTGGGCCGGTATCGACCTCACTGAGACGCCGACCCACAAGCGCGGCGTCGGCTATGTGTTCCAGGAGCTCGCCCTCTTCCCCCATTTGAACGTGGCCGACAACATCAGCTACGGCTTGCACATGCAGGGCCTCGATCGGCGGGCCCGAGCGGCGCGGACTACCGAGCTCCTCACGCTCGTTGCGCTGCCCGATGCCGGCCGCCGCGTCGTGGCCACACTGTCGGGCGGTGAGCAACAGCGCGTCGCACTCGCGAGGTCGCTCGCACCGTCGCCTGCTGTGCTGCTACTCGACGAGCCGTTCGCCGCGCTGGACGGTCCCCTCCGAATCCGGCTCGCCACCGACGTGCGATCGATTCTCAAATCGCTCGGCACGACCGCCGTGCATGTCACTCACGACCTCGCCGAGGCAGCGCTTATCGGCGATCGGAGCCAGCCGATGCCGTAGATCGACGCCGATGGTTGACCGCGTCGCCGCCGACCAAGCGCGCCGTCAGCCCAGTACCGGCACCAGCATCGAACGGACGGCTTCGACGAGGTCCTCCGCCGCAAACGGCTTGGCCAGGAAACCGACAAGCTCATCGGCAGAAGGCAACACGTCGTCAGTCGGATAGCCCGAGATCAGCAGTACGACGGCCTCCGGGTAGATCTTGCCGATGTGGGTGGCGAGCTCGTGGCCGCTCATGATCGGCATCACGACATCGGTCACGAGCACGTCGAGGCGTGACTCCTCGCGAGCCCGGCGCAGCGCGCTGATCGGATCTGCGGCGACCACGACGCGCATGCCGGCCCGTTCGAGGGTCTTCTGCGCAAACGTCCGCACCACTTCGTCGTCTTCGACCACGAGAGCGACCGCGCCCGGTCGGATCGGGAAGATCAATGCGGTGTCCTCCGACCCGTGCTCGGTGCTGACAGTGAAGGCCGGGCGATCGACTCGTGGCAACCACACCCGAACCGTCGCTCCTTCGCCGAGCTGCGATTCGATCGTCACGTCTCCACCACTGGCCCGCACGATCCCATGGACGGTCGACAATCCGAGGCCGGTACCGACTCCCGCGGGTTTGGTGGTGAAGAACGGCTCGAAGGCACGCTCTCGGGTTTCATGGTCCATGCCTACCCCGTCGTCCTGCACCGTAAGGCAGACCACCCGTGCCGAGCCGATCAACCCCTTGAGCCACTGCGGCGTCGGATCGACGCTCTCCGCACTGATACGCAGATGGCCCCCGTTCGGCATCGCATCGCGCCCGTTGAAGGCGAGGTTCAGGAGGACCTGGTGGATCTGTCCCGGATCAGCCATGACCAAACCAAGGTTCGGATCGATCGCTACCTCGACGACAATGTCCTCGCCGATCACCCGCTCGACGAGCTCCGCCACTTCCCGAGCCAGCGAACCGAGATCAACTGCGTCGGTCCGCAGTTCCTGACTGCGGGACAATGCGAGGAGCTGGCGGGTGAGTGATGCGGCCCGCGTCGCGGCGGCCACGATCTGACGGGCGTCTTCCGAGCCTGTTGCGTCGTAGAGCAGGTCGGCATAGCCCAGGATGGCGGTGAGCAGGTTGTTGAAGTCGTGCGCCACACCGCCGGCCAGCCGTCCGACGGCCTCGAGTTTCTCCGACTGGCGCACCCGCTCTTCGCTTGCGGTGAGGGCGATGGCGTTGGCACCGGCCTGTAGCGCGCCGCCGAAGATCGAAGCGGCAGCCCGAATGGCGTCGATCTCGCCCGGCGAGCGCTCACCCGCGACGGTGAAGCTCTGCGAGAGCGCACCCCAAAGATGACCGGCGGCAAAGATCGGCACGACAAGGACTTGCGCAACGTCCGCTTTCGAGAGCAAGCGCCGGTGGATGGCATCGACTCCATCTCGGTTGATCACGACGACTTCGCCGCGTCGCACGGAATCGAAGAACGCCGACTCGACCTCCACCTCCTCCGGCTCCAGCGGGCGCGATACGCCACGCGTGAAGTGCCAGCGCCTTCGGCCACCGTGGCTGTTGTTCTCGCCGGGCAGGTGCTCCCACAGCGCAGCCCGACGGGCGCCACTGGCCCCGGCGATGAGCGCCAACGCGTCGGGCATCGCGTCATCCAGAGGCCGGCCCTGGATCAGCAGCTCGGCAACCCCGGCAACACCGGCCAGGATCGCGTCACGCCGAGCAAGGGACTGCTTCACACCCGACAACTCGATGGCCCCGGCGATGCAGCTCGCTGCGGTCCGCAGGGAATCGCGTTCCGAGAGGCTCGGTGCGAGGCCCTCGCCGTACCCCATGGTGAGCTCGCCCCAGCTGCGCCCGCCGACGACGATCGAGACCCGTGCCAGCCACGCGATGCCGATCTTGGTGACGTAGCTGTAGGTCACCGCGTTCAGATCGGCGACCGGTACGACGATCACGCCACCCAGAGGCACTTCCGCTGGCGTACCGGTGATGTCTTCATCGCGGAGACCCTCCACCGGCGAGGGACCGGGCCGTTCGACGCGGGTCCAGTCGTAGGCCAGGTGTCGGGTGTTGTCCGGCGAGTAGGACCAGATCGTCGCAGCCTCGGCACCGGCCGCCTCGCCGATCATGCGGAGCACGACGGGCCCGCAATCATCCAGCGACGAGGCCAGCAGGCTCTCGGCCGAGCGGGCGATCGCCTCCACGATCGCGGCGCGTGCTTCCCCGGTCTGCAGCAGCGCCGTTATGGGTATATCGCCCATCTCACGACCATAACCTGCCCGGCGAATGAACCCCTGCTTCCGGCGAGAAAAATGTGTCCTATTTCACTCAGAGTGAACGTGCATCAGCCGGACATCTCACCTGATGACCGTGGGGGGCGTTCGCCGTAGTCAGACGACGAGCTGTGAGCCGCCGTCGACCGGAACGATCGCCCCCGTCATGTAGGGCGACACGGCCACGGACAGGATCGCGTGGGCGATGTCGACCGCGAGGCCCGAACGCCGAAGCGGTGCGAGCTTCGCCATGGCCGCGTGTTGCACGTCCCAGTCGGCCGTCCACGGGGTGGCGATGAGCCCGGGCGCCACGGCGTTGATGCGCACCTCAGGGCCGACCTGCTTGGCCATCAGCCCGGTGAGGTGGTTGAGGGCGGCCTTCGACACGGCGTAGGGGATGGAGGATCCGGCCTGTCGGATCCCCGCGAGCGACGTCACATTCACGACCGAACCGCTGCCCGACGCCCGCAGCGCCGGCAGGCACGCCATCGTCGTGAGCCAGGTGCCGATGACGTTGGTGTCGAGGATGCGGTGCCACACGTCGAGCCCGACGGCCTCCAGGTTGGCGTGCGGGATCACTACGGTGGTACCAGCGTTGTTCACGAGCACGTCGATCCCGCCGAACGCGTCAGTCGCGGCTTTCGCGATCGCCGCCGCACCGGCCTCGTCGGCGATGCTCGCCTGGACATACACCGCGTTCCCGAGGGACTCCGCAAGCCGCGTGCCCGCCTCGACCGAAGACGACGAGTTGACCACCACCTTGGCGCCGCTCGCCGACGCCATCCGCGCCGTCGCCTCGCCGATGCCGCTGGACGAGCCGGTGACGATCACCACCTTTCCTTCCAGCCCTGCGATGCGTGTGTGGTCGTCGATTCCGGATCCGGTCATGGCCGATGATCTAGCGCGAACGACGGCGTGTCGGCGAACTGCGGCCGCGGACCCCGTGTTTGTTGGATCGCGCCTGCCGTCGGCTGGCCCCGTTCCGGTTCGGTCGCATGGCCAGCAACACCAGCGTTGCCGTTCCGACTGCGCCCATCATCAGCATCGCAAAGCCGAGTGCGACCAGCGCAGGTGCTCCCGAAGCGAACCCGAATCCCGCGAGCGGCGCACCACACGCGAGCGAGAGAGCAACCATGAGCCTGCCGAGCGCAACTGCGGCGGACCCTTCTCGGCGTCCGCCCGTCGGCGGCGGCTCGGCCCTGAATGCCGCCTGCGTGGTGCCGCTCCCGCCGGCCGCGAAGCCCCGGGCGTCGCGCGTTGATCCCTTGCCGGCGCCGAGGTCGCGGCTGCGGTCGTAGCGGCTACGGGTCGCCGGATCACGCAGCACCGCCCAGGCCGCATTCAGCGCGGCCATCTGCGCATCCGCGTCGGCGGATGCGCCGACGAGGTCGGGATGCAGCTCACGGGCACGGGCCCGGTAGGCGCGACGGATGTCCTCCGGCCGCGCCGAGGGGGAGACACGGAGCAGCGCGTAGTGGTCCGAGGTGTCAGCGGGCATGGCGAGCACGGACGCTACGGGGCGCGGCCCACCATCGTCGGCCGGACATGCGCGGCCGGACATGCGCGGCCTAGCCCGTTCACCAAGCCCGTTCAACAGGCTCACCCGTTTCGGGCAAGGATGTGGTGGTGCAGGTCCACACGCGCACGAATGCTCCACGGCCGGTACGCGGGACGAAGTGGGGCTTTCCCGATCCGCTCACCCATTGCGACGATGACGGCCTCCTCGCTGTCGGCGCCGATCTCGAGCCCGAGACGCTCGTTGCCGCCTACCGCGCCGGCATCTTCCCGTGGCCGCACGACCGGGCGCCGCTTCCCTGGTTCTCCCCCGACCCCCGAGGTGTGATCCCCCTCGAGCACATCCGTGTGTCGAAGACGCTGCGCCAGACGATGCGACGATCGGGCTGGGACACCACCGTCGATGCAGCCTTCCCGCAGGTGATGGAGTGTTGCGCCAAGCGGGGCAACGGGGACGGAACCTGGATCACCAAGCCGATGCGAGCCGCTTACCACCGCCTGTATGCGCTCGGCTGGGCTCACAGCGTGGAGGTGTGGGACGGCGACGAGCTCGTCGGCGGGCTCTATGGAGTACTGATCGGGGGCGTCTTCACCGGCGAGTCGATGTTCCACCGGCGCACCGACGCCTCGAAAGTCGCGCTCGTCGACCTCATCAACCGGCTGGAAGAAGCGAAGGGGGCGCTGGTCGACGTGCAACTCGTGACCGACCATCTCGCATCGCTCGGCGCGATCCCCATCGGGCGGGCGTTGTTCCTCGAGCTGCTGCACGAGCTGCGTGACGACGACATCCGTCTTGCCAGTGATCGCCTGCCGGTGTCTCGGCTGGCGGAGCGGTCGGCGCTGCAGCGCTGATCTGAACCGTCCGGTCAACGCGCGTTCTGTCAGCCGAAGAGGGTGCCGCCGATGGGAACCGCACTGTCGCGTTCGGTGCTGAACGGCACAGGAGCTCCGGCCACGGGCTCGAGTCCGACGATGCGACGAGGCGACTGCGACTGCGCGGCCTGCACTGCGAGCACGTCGACACGATCGTTCAGCTTGTTCCCGCTGTGGCCCTTGACCCAACGGAACGATATGCGCGCTTGGTTCTCGAGATACAGGTCGACGAGCGGCTTCCAGAGGTCCTGATTCGCCACGGGCTGCTTCTGGCTGTTCTTCCATCCCCGCTTGATCCAGCCTGCCCACCAGCGGTCGCGGAAGCAGTTGACGACATAGGTCGAGTCGCTCACCACGGTCACGTCGTCGAAGTGCGGAAGGAGCGTGCCCAACGCGTCGAGCACCGCCCACACTTCCATACGCTGGTTCGTCGACCGGCGTTCCGACCCGCTCCCGTAGGGGCCGTCGTCGACCGCCCAACCCCACCCTCCTGGGCCGGGGTTCCCCGAACAGGCACCGTCGGTGTACACAGTCACTTCCACCGGGTCAGCCTCGCATGCCGCACCGTCCGCGAGCGCGACCGTCGCCGCTCACGCCCCGACGAGCGGTAGCTCCACCTGCACCCGGGCGCCCCCGTCCGCCCGGGCCCGTATCAGCAGCGATCCGTTCGCCTCCGATGCGATGCGCCGGACGATGTCCAGCCCGAGCCCGGTCGAACCCCGCCCACTCGCGCCGCGCACCGGATCGAAGCCTTCGGCGAAACCTGCTCCCTCATCGTCGACGATCAGCTGCACCCGACCCCCGACACTGCGGATCGTGACGGTGAACCCCGACCCTTCAGGGGTGTGGGAGAACACGTTGTCCATCAACGCATCGAGCATCGCCGCGAGATCGGACGCAACGACGGCGACCGGAAGCGGCTCGTCATGCACGTCGACCGTCAGGCGCCGATGCTGATCCTCGGCCAGGACACCCCAGAACGCGACCCGTTGCCGGCCGATCTCGGCCAGGTCGCTGACGATCCCGATCCCCCGGCGGACCGGCTGAGCCGCGTCGCGGATGATCTGGTCGATCGTCTTCGTGAGCTCGTCGATGCCCAGCTCGACCCGCCGCAGCCCGCCGCGATCGGCCACTGTCGACACTTCTGCGCGCAGGGCAGTCACGGGAGTCCGCAGACGGTGCGAAAGGTCAGCAATGGCAGCCCGCTCCGTACCCAGCAGCTCCTCGATCCGGTCGGCGAGCTGGTTCAACGCGATGCCGACGGCGCGTACCTCCTGCGGGCCCGCCGGCTCGACGCGTGCCTGCATGTCGCCTCGGCTCAGGCGTAGCGCCGTTTCGGCGAGACGGTCCACACTGCGAACCAGTGACCGGCCGATGCGATCCGCGGCGAGCACTGCGAGGGCGACCAGCGCGATCCCGAGAAGCGCGAGAAGCCCCCACGATCGGTACACCCCGCTGACGAGCTGGCGTTGCGGGACGAGGACGCGGATGACCGCCAGCGAACCGTTCGAGCGAAGCACCGGCTCGTACAGGACCATGCCGCCGGCCCGCCGAGTCTGGAACGTCTCCGGTGTGCGCGCACGAGCCAGCGCAGTGGCGTCGGCCAACGGATCGCGATCGACCACCTCACCGGCGCCCAGTACTGACCCGTCAGGGAATACGACCGTCAGCACTCGCGGAAGCGCACGGCGGGCAACCGCATCGATCTGACCAGCAACCCGGGGATCGCCGGCCAGCGACAGAATCGGTGTGAGCGCACGCGAATCAGAACGACCGAGCGTGAGGGCCCGCTCCTTCGCACTGGAGCGGACCAGCAACGCGAGCGGGACGACGAAGACGACGATGGTGAAGATGCTGACGAGCAGGCTCCGTATGGCGAGCGAACGGCGCACGCTGGGTCAGGTGACGGGTGGAGTGAGCTTGATGCCGACGCCCCGCACCGAATGCAGGTAGCGCGGCCGATCCGCGGTCTCTCCGAGCTTGCGGCGCAGCCACGAGATGTGGACGTCGACCGTCTTGTCCGTCGTGAAGAACGGCTGCCTCCACACTTCGGCCAACAGTTCACGCTTCGACACAACCTGCCCGGCATGCTGCGCCAGGAAGTAGAGCACGTCGAACTCCTTGCGGGTCAGCTCGAGCACAACGCCGCCCAGCGTCGCCGTTCGCCCCCGGGGGTCGATGCGCAGTTCGCCGATCGCGAGGTCGCGCGCCCGCTCGCCGGCGGCGGAACCGAACCGGCGAAGTGTGGCTCGTATGCGCGCATCCAATTGCTCAGGAGCGAACGGCTTGCACACGTAGTCGTCGGCGCCGGCGTCGAGGGTCCGGATGATCTCATCCTCTGCGACCCGGGCGGTGGCGACGATGACGATCACATCGCTGACGGAGCGGATCATGCGCAACAGCTCGACCCCGTCGACGTCGGGCAGTCCGAGGTCGAGCACCACGACCTCCGGCCGTTCCTTCACGACCAACTGCAGCGCGGCCATCCCTGACTCGGCCTGGAGGACGAGGTGGCCGAAGCTCACCAACGCGCGGGTCATCGCGGTCCGGACCCGGATGTCGTCTTCGACGATCAGGAGCGAGGCCATGCGGGCACGCTACCGGCATGGTTCCGTCCGGTGACTCCTAAGGCTTGGTTAAGCCGCTGTCAATGCTGGAAAAAGAACGACCGTAGCCCGTAGGCAAAGACTGTCGGATGAGTCACAACTAGGGGGTCCACTCCCTGATCCGCCACCCCGGCTCAGGCCCCTCAGGAGGTTCCATGCGTTCACGCTCGCTCGTTGTCGCCGCTCTCGCGGCTGCGACTGCCGCTGCGCTCTTCGCCCCGCTGGCCAACCCGCTCTCCAACGCGGCCAGCGCGGCAACGAAGACGACGAAGAAGAAGGCCGTCGCGACGAAGGCTCCGGTCACCACGGCCGCCCCCGCGACCACCGCTGCTCCCACTGCTACAGCCGCACCGGCCGCCGCGTCAAGTGGTGGCGCCACGCTCGACGCGATCAAGAAGAAGGGGAAGATCGTGATCGGCGTCAAGCAGAACGTGCCGCTGATTGGTCTCAAGAACCCCGTCACCGGCGATCTTCAGGGCTTCGACATCGAAATCGCCAAGATCGTGGCCAAGGCCATCTTCGGCACTGACAAGGGGACGATCCAGTATGAGGACGCCTCGGTCTCCGCCAACCGCATCCCGTTCATCACCGACGGCAAGGTGGACATCACCATCGCCACGTTCTCCATCACCACGGCGCGCAAAGGCCAGATCGACATGGCCGGCCCGTACTA
>JAYUDQ010000172.1:0-2367 GCA_043739745.1 Acidimicrobiia bacterium
CCGCCTTTGCGGGTCTTGGCCAGGATGAGCATGGTGAGCTCGGCCAGCCAGTCGCCCGTGAGCACGTCGATGGGCCCGCCATCGACCATCTCCTTGGCGGCCGCGATGCGGTCGCCGTAGAAGCCGCTGCAGTTCGCGACGCGCAGTATCCCTGGGGTGGCGGTGTTCGTCATGTGTGCATCGTCTCTCCCTCCCCCGCTGCACCGCAACCCGAAGGGCTCGGCCCCGCAGCCACCCCCGATAGCGTGACCCGTGTCGACCACGAAGCAGGGACCTACGCGCGCATGGCACATCCTCCACTGCATCTCGAGTTCGTGAAGTCGACACCGACGGTCGACGACCTTCCGTCCTCGCCGGCCGAAGTCGCAGTGGTCGGGCGCTCGAACGTCGGCAAGTCGTCGCTCATCAATGCGCTGGCGAACCGCAAGCAACTCGCCCGTGTCTCCAACACGCCGGGGCGCACACAGCTCATCAACCTCTTCGAGCTACCCAACGGCACCACCTTCGTCGACCTTCCGGGCTACGGCTACGCGAAGGTTCCGGGTCGCCTGCGATCGGGCTGGCAGCAGATGATCGAGGGCTACCTGCTCGGGCGCGAAGCGCTGGTGATGATCTTCCTGCTCGTCGACGGCGAAGTCGGGCCCACGAAGCTCGATGTGCAGATGCTGGAGTGGCTTCGCTTCAACGAACTCGTCCATACGGTCGTGGCCACCAAGCACGACAAGGTGAAGGCGGCGAGGATCGGAGCCCGCAAGGCCGACCTGGCGAAGGCGTGCATGCTCGAACCGGGCGACATCATGTGGGTCAGCGCGGCGAAGTCGACGGGGATCGACACCCTGCGGGGACGGGTGCGCGCGCTCCTCGGACTCTGACAACAGCCGCGACCTTTGGAACCTTGGCCCGCTCCGAACGGGCAAACCGTCCAAAGGTCGCGGCGGGTCAGAGGGCTTCGAGGACCACCAACACTTGGTGCGCGTCGACCTGGTCCCCAACGGCGCACAGCACCTCGACCACGGTGGAGCCGACGGCGGCTTCGATGCGGTGTTCCATCTTCATGGCCTCCATCACCACGAGGGTGTCCCCGGCCTGGACCGTCTGACCGGCGCTCACCTCGATGGCCACGACGCGGCCCGGCACCGGCGCAGTCGGGCCACCGGCAACCGCGGCGAGCGACGTGTCGGGGAACCGGGGAACCTCGGTGAAGGCGGTCTGCCCGGCCGGCGAGTTAACCCACACCGATCCCCCGGCGAGCCGCACGGTGAACGTCGAAGTGAGTCGGTCGATGTCGAGCGTCAGCGCATCGCAATCAGTGTCGACCGACTCGCACGACAGGACCCGCACCGAGTGATCCGTTCCATCGATGCCGACCTTGAACATGTCCGCACCCAAGGCGACGTACTCGACCGCTACCGTCTGCGAGCCCGTGGCGTACGAGACTCGCTGGCCCTGGCTGCGCAGGTTTCGCCATCCCGACGGTGCAAAGGCCGACAGCACATCTGCGCGCCGCCGGCGGATCGCGCCTCCCACGGTCGCCGCGATCACCTGCGCGCCTACGACCTCGGCCGACGAAGTGACCGCCAGCAGGTCGGGGTGGAGGCCGACATAGGACGTGAACGTCGCACCCGCAAGGAAGTCGGCTTCCCCCAGCACGGCGACGAGATAGTCACGGTTCGTCGTGACGCCGTGGATGGCCGTCTCGGCCAGGCCGCGGCGCAGTAGTGCCGCAGCTTGGGTGCGAGTCGGCGCGTGAGCGATGACCTTCGACAGCATCGGGTCGTAGAACGTTGACACCACAGATCCGGACACGACACCGTCGTCGTGGCGGACTCCCGAAGGAAAGCCGCGCTCGTAGTGGTGGAGCGTGCCGAACGTCGGCAGGAAGTCGTTCGCCGGATCCTCTGCATACAGACGAACCTCGATGGCGTGGCCGCGAAGCTCGATCTGGTCCTGCGTGAGCGGGAGCGTCTCGCCCTGCGCGACCTGGAGCTGCCAGCGGACGAGGTCGGCACCGGTGATGCACTCGGTGACCGGATGCTCGACCTGGAGGCGGGTGTTCATCTCCAGGAAGAAGAACTCAGGCTTGCCGCGGGACTCATCCAGCAGCAGCTCAACCGTGCCCGCGCCCACGTAGCCGATCGACCTCACGAGGTCGACCGCAGCCGCACCCATCGAGGCGCGAAGTGAAGCGGAAACGGCCGACGAGGGCGCCTCCTCGATGATCTTCTGGTGGCGGCGCTGCACCGAGCACTCGCGCTCGTGCAGGTGCACGACGTTGCCATGCGTATCGCCGAAGACCTGGATCTCGATGTGCCGCGGCGCGGGCAGGTAGCGCTCGACGAACACTGTGCCGTCACCGAACGACGATGA
>JAYUDQ010000173.1:0-6275 GCA_043739745.1 Acidimicrobiia bacterium
CCCACGCGCACCCACACCACCAGAAACCCTACGCACACATACCATCACCAGCCGAAACGCCACCACCCATCAAACCGACACCAAAACGGTGCTTTCAGGTTAAACGACCGGCACTCGCTCGCCGCTCCCAATGGGAGCGGCCTCCATTGCGGCACGAAACCCCGCCCCGACTGTTCGTGCGTGCCCTCACTCGCCGCTCCCAATGGGAGCCGCCTCCATTGCGCCCCGGGGCCGCGGTCATGCTCGACGAGCCATCTCTCGCCGCCTCGACAAGGCGCGGCCCCACATGTCGGACTCCTCGAGGTCCCGCGAACGGAAGTTTGATGAACAAGGCACCTTTCATCCGACCCGAAAGCGAACACACGTTCGAGAATTGATGCTACAATGAATCCATGGTGATCGACCTTCTGCAGACAGCGCTGGCGGAGGCCCGCGCGTCTGGTCGGGGGTTGATCCAAGGGCCGGATGAGCTGATTGCCTCCCGCCAGCTGATGGATCAGCTCGAGGGGCAGTGGTTGGCAGGGTTGCATGAGTCGGTTGCGGATGGGTCGATCGAGGCGGGTTCGGGCTTGTCGCCGACGGAGTGGTACTCGGATCGTTGCGGGCGGACGCATCAGGAGGCGACGGCCGCGGTTCGCTTGTCGACTCGTCTTGCGCGGACGTCGATGGTGCAGGAGCGACTTGTCGACGGACGTTTGAGTTTGGGTCAGGCGAAGGTGATCGCGTCGGCGTGCACGGACCGGGTCGCCGATCTGTTCGACGACTTCGAGCCCCACGCGGTGCGTGCCGCGGAGCGTCTGCACACCGATGATCTGGCGACGGTGATGCGTCGGTGGAGTCGTCAGGCGGACGAGGAAACGGCGAAGCATGATGATCGGGCTGCGGAGTCGAAGCGCGAGCTGTTCCTGTCGCCGGTTGGCGATCTGGAGTGGGCAATCAACGGGACGTTGACGGCGGAGCAGGGCGCGGTGCTGAACGAGGCGTTGCTGGCGGCGATGGAGCAGGACTTCGACGGTGGCGAGGAGACACGGTCCATGCGGCAGCGACGCGCTGATGGTCTGGCTGCCTTGGTACGCCAGTGGCTGGAGCAGCACTGCACGGTCCGCATCCATGGCGTTCATCCGCAGTTGATCGTCACGGTCACGTTGGCGGATCTGCTCGCCGGGGTGGACGGTCCGGGCGGGGTGACGTCGTCGGGGATGATCCTTGATGGGGCAACGGTCGAGCGTCTGGCCTGCGACTGTCTCCTGACGCGGGTGCTGAGGTTGTCGTCGGTTGACGTGGAGATGTCGCATGCAACGGTCGAGATTCCGGTGGCGCTGCGTCGGGCGGTGATCGTGCGGGACACGCACTGCCGGTTCGGGGGTTGTGGTCGGCCGGCGGCGTGGTGCGAGGTGCATCACATTCATGAGCGGGGCCGCGGTGGCGCGCATCAGCTCGGGAATCTGGTGTTGCTCTGTGGTCGCCACCATCACCGCATTCACCGTCTACGGCTGCGTCTTGAGCTTGATCCGGATGGCACGCTGCATGTGTTCGACACGAACGGTGGTGAACAGATCAGCCGGCCTCCTCCCAACGGGCGGCTCTTCAAGCACGAACCCGACAGACCCGACCCACGGCCCAACCCGGCGTTGGAACGCTGGCGTCGGTCGGCCATCCAACGCGCCATGGCGACCGTCGCCGAAGCCGCGAACCTTGGTGACGCCGAGTTCGGCGTCGCCCGCTTGGCTCGCCAGCGCGCCGTCGGGCTCGTGGATGCGCACCGGCGGTCTGCGGCCTGAAGGTCCGTTGCACCCCCCGAGACCGAATTGGGCATGATTGCGCCATGCGCGCAACTGCAGAACCGACCGCCAGGCCAAACCCGGCGGCACTTCCGCAAGCAATAGCGGCGCCTGAGGTCGTCCGCCTCACCTCCGCCCTCGGCGCCGAGGTGCACGGCATCGCATTGGCGGCGCCCAGCGGGCACGACATCGCCGTCGTGAAGGAACTGCTGCTGGAGCACAAAGTGCTCTTCTTCCCCGCTCAGCGCCTCACGATCGACGAGCACGTTGCGCTCGGCCACCACTTCGGCGAGCTCGAGTCACATCCGAACCTCAAGAATCCCTTCACCGACCGGACCGACATCTTGGAGCTGGCCGCGTCGCAGGGAGGCATCGCCGATGAGTGGCATACCGACCTGACATTCCAGTCGCACCCGTCGAAGATGTCGATCCTCAATATGGTGCGTCTTCCCGACATCGGCGGCGACACGTTGTGGACCAACCTCGCCATGGCCTACGACGCGCTGTCGGCACCGCTTCGCGCGCTGTGCGACGGGCTTTCGGCCCTGCACGACGCGGCGCCGCACGGGCGTCCCGACGAGACCGCCATCCATCCCGTCGTACGGATCCATCCGGAGACCGGACGGCGGGCACTGTACGTCAACGAGCACTTCACCCGGCGCATCGTCGAGCTCAGCCACCCCGAGAGTGAGGCGCTGCTGGGCTTCCTCACGAAGTGGGTGCACCAGGAGCGGTTCACCGTGCGCTATCGGTGGACCGTGGGCACGATCTGCATGTGGGACAACCGCTGCACGCAGCATTTCGTCCTCAACGACTTCGATACCGAGCGCGTCATCCAACGCGTCACGATCAGCGGTGATGAACCACAGGGCGACGCGCCTCGGTGGGAACCATTCTCACCTCGGCGAGGCGCGACGAGCCGATACGACCGGCAGCTCCTGCGCCACCTCCGCGCTCGTGAGTGAACCGTTCGACAACCGCAGAGGGACGCCTAGATCGTGAAGCGCAGGTTGCGGGCGGCGCGCTCGCCGAGCTCGGGGTCGCCCGTCCAGGAGATCGAGCCCGCGGCAATCGGCTCCGACGGATCGATGCGGCCGCAGGCCAGCAGCATGAACGTGAGGAAGTCGCTCGAGACCGTCGCGTCGGCGTCGTCGAGCGACGGCACCACGGCGGCCCGGCCGTCGACCTTCACATACATCTTCCGTGACACCGGCCCGGAGATGTCGAACGCGATGCTCTGGCCGTCGACGAGGCCGATCTTCTTGCCGACGATGTAGCCGAGCGAGTTGTGGACCTCGTCGAGCGAACGCTCGGCGGCCGGGCCACCGTCGTCACCGGCGATGCCGAGCGGCACGCGCATGTCGCGTTCATGCACCCAGTTGTCGAACGAGCGGATCTCCATGAACCGCCCGTAGGTGCCGGGCCCGATCGGCGTCATACCGGGCGTCGCGAAGTCCTCGTCGGTCATCGCGTCGAGACCGGCCAGCCGCTGCGCGACGATGCTGCGGAAGCGGGCCAGCAGATCTTGTGGCGCAAGGGCTGTCAGTTCTTCGTGGATGCCGCGGAACTTGGCGAACGGCGGCTCGCCACCCGGGGGCCAGCCGACGATCGCCTGCTCGATCATGGCCGCATGCACGATCACGCCGTGCATGTTCCAGTCCGGGCACAGCGACTGGGCTATCCACTGCTCAGGCGTGAACGATGTGGCAACGGCATCGAGCGCGCCCCAAGTGGTCCGCAGGTTCTGGATTGATTCGGTGCGGCTGGTGGTCATCGGGCCGGCTTCTCTCGGGTTTCCCAGTCACGGGCGTTCAGATACGGGGCGAACTGTGCCATCACATGGGTGAGGTCGGCGTCGGTCTTCGGCCGCTTGATCTCGTAGAGGTGCGGGAAGCGCCGCGTCGCACTGACCAGGTCCCACAGGGCGACGGCGTCATCACCGAGCGGCGCAGGCGTGATCACCGGGCCGTAGAGGTGGCTGCCGTCCTCGAACACCAGCGTCGGCACCCCGAAGCCGCCGTGCGAGACAACGGCGTCATGATCGGTGCGAACGTCGTCGTGCGTGGTCGGGTCAGCGATCGCCTTTTCGACGAGTGCGCCATCGAGGCCGATCGCCTCGAGCAGTTCGGCCGCGACTTCCGGGCGGTGTGGCTTCCGCCCTTCGACATGGAGCGCCCGCCCCGCGACTTCGTAGAAGCGATCGCAGTCGTCCATCGAAGATCGCCGCAACAGCGCGGCGACGCGCATCATCCCCCACCCGTAGGACCACTCCCGCTCCCAAGGGTGCTTCTTGCCCTCGGCTCGGTTGATCTCCTCGAGTGAGAAGAAGCGCCAGTCGATGGCGAGACCGGTCTGGCGGCGGACATCGCGTATCCATACCGACGTC
Organism: Acidimicrobiia bacterium; assembly: GCA_043739745.1. Classification (GTDB taxonomy): domain Bacteria; phylum Actinomycetota; class Acidimicrobiia; order Acidimicrobiales; family JANYDT01; genus JAYUDQ01. Next base: position 4,168 of record JAYUDQ010000173.1, read on the forward strand.
TGGTACGCCCACGGACACATGATGTCGAAGTGGAAGCCGACCTGGTCGGTGCCGGGCTTGGTCTCAGTCATCGTTCCCCTCTCGTCCATTCAGCTCGTCACGATCCGAGTCAACTCCGGCGGATCGAGCGTTTCCAAATAGGCCACGGTCCGATCGAAGAATTGTCCGTCCGGGACCATCGCTGACCGATCGAACCGATCTATCGACAGTCCACTGCCAAATGTCTAGAGTGCCATCGTGGCCACGAAGAGAACCGCAAGATCCGTCCCCGCATCGAAGCCGGCGGTAGAGATCGACATGGGGGGCACCGACATTGTCGACGGCCGCAGTGCGCGACGGGAGCGGAACAAGATCGCCGTGGTCGATGCCTACCTCGACCTGATCCGGGAAGGCGCTACCCAGCCCGCCGTCGCCGACGTTGCCGAACGGTCGGGGGTGTCGCACCGCTCGGTGTTCCGCTACTTCGCCGACCGCGACGAGATGGCCCGCACGTCGATCCAACGACAGCATGAGCGAGTCGGCCCACTGTTCCAGCAGCGCGTCGATGAAGACCTACCGCTCGCCGATCGGGTGAGCGAACTGATCGAGCTGCGGATGCGGCTCTTCGACACAATCGCGCCGACGGCGCGCCTCTCCCGCGCCTTGGCCGCAACCCAACCGATCATCCAGGACGAGCTGACCGCCTCGCGGGCGCTCCTACGCGCGGCCGTGAAGCGCCTGTTCGCGGCCGAGCTCGCGGCGATGTCGACGGAGGACGCGGCGGACACGCTTGCGGCCGTGGACGTGCTGACCTCATTCGAGTCGTTCGACCTCCTGCGGACCGACCGAGGGCTGACGAAGCCGCGGACCGCACGCGTGCTGCGCTCTGCGCTCATGACTCTGCTGGGCTAACTGGCGGCGAACGGTGAAGATCACCCTCCTCGGCACCGGTACCCCCCTCCCCGACCCGAACCGCGCCGGACCGAGCACCCTGGTACAGGACGAGGGAACGGCGCTGCTGTTCGACTGCGGCCGCGGCGTCCTCATGCGCCTTGCTGCCACCGGCGTCACGCCGCTGACCCTCAGCGCGGTGCTGCTCACCCATCTGCACAGCGACCACATCACCGACCTCAACGATGTGATCACCACGCACTGGATCTACAGCCAGGCCCCCACCACGCTCACCATCTACGGGCCACCCACGACGACGGACGTGGTCGACGCGATCGTCGCGTCACTTGCCCACGACGTCGCGTACCGCCTCGAACACCACAGCGATCTCACTTGGCGACCGCAGATCGAGGTCATCGAAGTCGCACCCGGCCAGACGTTCACCGCCGGCCGCGCGACGGTGACGGTCGGACGGACCGATCATCGGCCCGTCGAGCCGACCGTCGGCTACCGGGTCACGCAGGGCCGCAAGAGTGTTGTCATCGCGGGTGACACGATCCCGTGTGCCGACCTCGACCAGCTGTGTGCCGGCGCCGACGCCTATGTGCAGACCGTCATTCGGGCCGACATCGTGCGCCAGATCCCGAACGGTCGCATCCAGGACATCCTCGACTACCACTCCTCCGTCGAACAGGCGGCCGAGACCGCGCACCGGGCCGGGGTCGGAGCCCTGATCCTGACGCACTACGTGCCGCCCCAACCGACCCCGCTACTGGAGCAGTGGCGGGACCTGGTGACGCCGATCTTCGGGGGCACCGTGGTGTTGGGCGACGACCTGACGAGCTATGAGGTTCCCTGAGTGACTACCAGTCCCTGACGGCGTTGTCATCGTGGACACGGGAATCGGCGCCCCAGCGCCAACCCGCGAACGACAGTGCTGCCACTGCGATGAGTCCGAACATGGCAATTCCCCTTTCCGTTTGTTTGCAGGAAGAGCATCATATTTCCGCATCTAGAAGTAAAATGCGAGATGTGATTCAATAGCATCATGAAACCGAATGGTTTGCTGGCTCTGGTTCCCCGCTCCGCTGCAGGAACGGAGCCGGCCGGCCCCGATCCACTGTTCGGCGTCGAGATCCGCCACCTTGCAGCACTGGTCGCCATTGCGCAGACCAGCTCGTTCTCAAAGGCCGGCGAGCGCCTCGGTTACGCCCAGAGCGCCATCTCCCAGCAGATCG
>JAYUDQ010000174.1:0-2365 GCA_043739745.1 Acidimicrobiia bacterium
GAACCGGTAGTGCCTGACTGCGCACCGACCGTCTTGCCCTTCAGCGCCGCCAGGTCCTTCAGCGCGGCATCGGCGGAACGCACGAGGATCGTCTGCTGGATCTTGAAGTAGCCGTTCGAGAAGTCGTTGGCCTGCTTGCGCTCAACGGTGATCGACACGGAGCTGGCGATCATGTCGCAGCTCCCCGCGGCCAGCGCCGCGAAGATGCCGTCGAAGGGCGTCTTGACGTAGGCGGTCGTGACGCCGATCTCCTTGGCGATCCCATTGAGGATGTCCACGTCGATGCCGGTCACATCGCCGTCGGCACCGTTCGTGTAGTACTCGAAGGGGGCGTACGGGATGTCGGAACAGACGACGAGCTTGCCTGGGGTGGCCGTCTTCACGGCTGCTGCCGCGCCGGCGCTGGTGCCACTGGCGACGGCCGTGGTTTCGGCTGAAGCCGCCGTGTCTGCGGCCGCGGTGGTGTTGGCGGCGGCCGTGTCGGCTGCCGCGGTCGTGTCGGTCGCCGCGGTCGTGTCGGTCGCCGCGGCCACGGTGGTCTCTGCAGGGGGCGCGGCGGTGTCGCTGCTCTTGTCCTTGCTGCACCCTGCGGCGATCAGGACGAGCGGGAGGGCGAGGAAGACGAGGGAACGGATGCCAGGACGGCGCGTACGGATCATGGTGGGGAACTCCTTGATTGGGGTTTGGTGCGGCGCTACCGGAGCTTCGAGGAAGCAGTCAATCGAACATGGCCGCCTGTGGACGGGCCGCTGCAGGTGCATCGGCACCGGCGAACGCGGTCCTCGTGATGCCCCACGGGAGGTGATCCATGAACACCCAGCTCCGACGGTGGATCGTCGTCGGTCCGAAAGCGTGAAGGGCCATCTTATGACGGGGACAGGGGTACCCCTTGTTGTCAGCGAAATGGAAGGCCGGGAAGTGCTCGTCCTCCAGCCGCATCAGCCGGTCCCGAGTCACCTTGGCCAGCACGCTCGCGGTCGAGATCGAGAGGCAGGTGGCATCGCCCTTCACGATCCGCGTCGTCGCCCCCGGCGCAACCGCGTCACCGATGAAGTCCCAGTTCCCGTCGATCAGCACGCGGTCGGGAACGAGTCCGAGTCCAGTCAGCGCCCGGCGGGCGGCCAGCTTCTGGGCCGCCGACATGCCGAGGTCGTCGCACTCCTGATGGCTGACCATCCCGACGGACCAGGCCCGGCACCAGCCCGCAACCCGGTAGAACAGCGCCTCACGCTGCCGTTCCGTGAGCATCTTCGAATCCCGGATCCCCGGCACGCGCCCGACCCCGTTCGTGGGCAGCACTGCAGCACCGATGGCCAACGGGCCGGCCCACGACCCTCGACCGACCTCGTCGATGCCGACGACCACGTCATGACCAGCAGCCCACAATGCCTTCTCGACGGTGAGCTTCGGCGGGATCTTCTTCGACGGAGCCTTTGATCGCTTCGTCACCGGCTTCGGCAGGGCGGCGGGGGCCATTGACGGGTGAGTGTACGGCCGAGCGAGCGATCCCGGTTCGCGACGACGCGTTCAGACCGTGCGACCGTACGCATGCGTCGGCGTGATCGAGATGACGACACGACGCTCACTGACCATCGCCGCCCTGTACTCGTCCCAATTCGGGTGCTCCACGCCGAACGACTTGTACAGGGCCATCAGCGCGTCGACCGTGGCGTCGTGCGGGTCCGCGGCCTCCGGCGTGACGCTGGCAACTCCATCGATGACCACGTAGGAGCGGAACCCCTCGGCCGTGGCGTACAGCGACAGCTGGGGGTTGCGCACGGCGTTCTGGGTCTTGGCCCGGTCGGCCGTGGCCGAGATGCGGATGATGCCGTCGCCACCGACCTTGGACCAGATGTTGGAGAGCTGCGGTCGCCCGTCCCGGCGGGTGGTGACGAGCACGGTGTCACGCTTGTCGGCGAAGTAGGCGAGGGCGTCGGTGATGTCCATGTCGGTCGGGAACCCGAGGCGCCGCTCCGGCATTCCATGTCACAGCCGCCCTTGCGTGAGTACCCAGGGCTACAGGCGACTCAGCGTTCGAGCGCCCCGATGATGGCGGCCTGTCCCGGGTCCGCGTTGATGTCGGCCAGGAACGCATCGAGAAGCTCCCGGCCAAGCTGCTCGGTCGTGAGCCGCAAGCTGACGGCCATGACGTTGGCGTCGTTCCACCGCCGTGCACCGGTCGCCGTCTCGGCATCCACGCACAGCGCAGCCCGCACGCCGGCCACCTTGTTCGCGGCGATAGAGACGCCTGTGCCGGTGAAGCAGCACACGACGCCGAGGTCCGCACGGTCAGCCGCCACCGCCTCGGCCACCAGTCGGCCTGCCTGACCCCAGCCTTCCGGGTAGGCCACGACGTCGAGCTCGT
>JAYUDQ010000175.1:0-2364 GCA_043739745.1 Acidimicrobiia bacterium
AATCTGACCGATCGGTCTAGAAACCTTCATTGCCTGTCTATACAGTACGAACTCGGCCGAAGGAGATTTTTCGGCCCGATGAAACCTAGCGTTCGTTCAGCGAAATCCCAGCTCCACCTTGACCGGGGGGACAGGAGAAGTCGGGCGAATGCGGATCGTCGTGACAACAGAAGTTGGCACCAGCAGCAGTCCGTGCGTGGAACCCGCCGAACGTCTCTCGACGCCGCAGCGTTTCCCCGCACCAGCGACAGCATGTGCTCCGAATGGGGGCGTCCGTCGTTGCTCCCGCAGCACTCTGGTCGGGGCAAACGGTAGGGCGACACACGCTGGCGTGGCATCCCACAGACGTCGAGCCACAGCCGGAGGAAATTTTGCTCACATCGATCCGCAACCACTGGAATGACCTGGACTGGCGTGATGACGCCACCTGCAGGGACCTGGACCCAGACCTCTTCTTCCCGGTGGGAGTCACCGGGATGGCCGTCGAGCAGATAGAGGCCGCGAAATCGTTCTGCCGGAACTGCGCGTCACTCGAGGCCTGTCTCGAGTTCGCCATCACCACGAACCAGGAGTACGGGGTGTGGGGGGGTACGACGGAGGACGAGCGCCGCGTGCTGCGCCGTCAATGGCGTGCCCAGGTGCGCCGCCAGCGCATCGCGAGCTAGTCCACCGCTCGTTCATCGGCCCGCATCAGCGAAGCCAGTCCGACTACTCCGCAGCGAGCCGGCCCCATGGGGCCGGCTCGTCCGCGTCGAAGGTCAGATCGCGGATGCTGCCAGTTCGTCGACCACACCGTGGTCGACCCGCAGATGGCGGGTGATCGACACGGTCTCGAGCATGCGACGGTCGTGCGTGACCAGTAGCAATGTTGCGTCGTAGCCGTCGAGGGCCTGTTCGAGCTGTTCGATGGCGGGCAGGTCGAGATGGTTGGTCGGCTCGTCGAGCACGAGGCAGTTCACGCTGCGCGCCTGGAAGAGCGCGAGCACGGCGCGGGTGCGCTCACCAGGTGACAGCGATGATGTCGGCCGGTGCACGTCGTCGGCCCCGAGCCCGAACTTTGCCAGCAGGGTGCGGATTTCGGGGACGGTCAGCGCAGGGAGCTCACGACGGACGGCGTCGACCAGCGTGGGGGCACCGTCGAACAACTCGCGGGTCTGGTCGAGCGAGCCGACGGCGACACCGGACCCCGCCCGCCGCGTGCCGGCCGACAGCTCGATCTGTCCAAGGAGCGCGCCCAGCAGGGTTGACTTGCCGCCACCGTTGGGTCCGGTGACGACGATGCGGTCGCCCGCGTGCACGTCGAGGTCGACCGGCCCGAGCCGAAACGAGCCTCGCTCGACGACGGCCCCCCGGAGGCTGGCGACGAGCGAGCCGGAGCGCGCCGCTGAGGCGATCGAGTACTGCAGCTGCCACACCTTGCGGGGCTCGACGACCTCGTCGAGCCGTTCGGCCGCCTTCTCCAGCCGACTGGCCTTGCCCGCCATCTTCTCGCTGGATTCGGCCCGCTTCTTGGCGCCGATCTTGTCCCCGTCCGGTTTCTTGGCCTTGGCCTTCTTGACGCCCTGGTACGTCCAGTTGCGCACGGTTCGGGCGCGGTCGAGGAGATCGCTGCGGGTGTCGGCGTAGTCGTCGAAGGCTTCCTGCGCATGCCGGCGGGCAACGTCACGCTCATCGAGGTAGGCCCGGTAGCCGCCACCGAACAGGCCGGCCTTGCGCTCCAGCGGGTCGAGCTCCAGGATCTCCGTCGCGGTCGCCTCCAGGAACGTGCGGTCATGGCTGACGAGCACGACTGGTACCCGTAGATCCGCCATCAGCTGCTCAAGGCGACGAAGCCCGTCGAGGTCGAGGTTGTTGGTCGGCTCGTCGAGGAGGAACACGTCGAAGCGGGCCAGCAGGAGGCTGGCCAGCCCGAGGCGCCCAGCCTGCCCGCCCGAGAGCGACACGACTGGCTGGTCGTCGGGAACGTCGAGCCCGAGTTCAGCGCGGACCGCGGCGGCCCGCGGCTCGAAGTCCGCGCCGCCCAGCGCGAGCCAGCGTTCGAGCGCGTCGCCGTATCGGACGTCGGCCCCGGGAGTCCCCGCGGCCAACTCGGTGGCGCCTTCCTCCATGGCGACCTCGGCCTCGCCGACTCCCGTGCGGCGCAGGAGGAATGCCGCGACGGTCTCTCCCTCGGGCGCGTCGGACTGGACCTCTTGGGGCAGATAGCCGATCGTTGCGTCAGGTGGAGCGGCGCTCACGGAACCTGCTCCCGGGCCGACGAGGCCGGCGAGCGTACGCAGGAAAGTCGTCTTGCCGGCACCGTTCGGCCCGACCAGGCCGATCACATGGCCGGGCGCGACCACGAGGTCGATCGCTTCGGCCAGA
>JAYUDQ010000176.1:0-6266 GCA_043739745.1 Acidimicrobiia bacterium
GGCGACACAACGCCGACGATGCCGCGCCAGGGGATCGCCGGAACGTCGAGGTCATCCGGAGGTAGCGCCTCGAGTGTCAGCTCGAACAACGGCGCGGAGAACTGCCGTCCTCCGAGCCGTTTGGGAAGTACCTCACCAGTGTCAACGGGATCTCCGCCGCCTGCAGATATCACTTCGTGCGCAACGACGGTCACCGGACCGCCGGTATCGACGAGGGCCGAGAACGTCTGGCGTCGACCAGGGACACGCACGGGCAATGCGGCCCGCAACACCGGGCGACGGAGCGAGCCGTGCGACTCGCCGAAGTCGGTGTACGGGAACAGCCAGGCGTCAGCCAAGACCGAACACGACGGGCTCACCGGGGACCGGGGCTCGCATGATCTCGACGTCGAGATCGAGTTGGTCAACTTCGGCGATTAGAGCGTCCAGCGTCGCGGCCGAGGCGTGGACTCTGCTGTCCTTGCCCAACGCAACCCATAAACCGGCCCAGCCCTCCAGGTCGAGCGTACGGATCATCGAATCACAGTACCGGCTAGCACGCGTGCCGGGCGGCACGAGGGATCAACACCGCCGAGGATCGACTCGGCCAGCGCACACTGCCGGTACGTGTGCGATCGAATGGCGATCGCGAGTTGACTGAGAGTCGTCTTTGTGCTGCCGGCATGCGCCGCCTTGACGAGATGGAGGGATCGATGGACCAGCCAATTGCGCAGCAAGCACCAATTTCGCAGCAAGCACTACGCCCGCTTGAGCCTCACGGCAGGGGGACTGGCGGCGGGCGCATGAGAACGGTCGCCGGTGCTGTTCGGCGCTCGGTCCGTCGTAGCTCCACGCGCCCAGTTCACAGATTGCATGGTTGCCACAGCGGCCGCTCGCAGCCCGACGTGACATCGACAGCCGACCCGGTTGGCCATTGGCCATCGAAGCAGCCGTGCATCGCGCCACGGCTGACGTCGTCGTACTCGGCTACTACGCTGCTTCTTGGAACTCTGACGGGAAAGGAAGATCTATGTCCAGAACATGGAAGGCTGCGGTCATTGCACCGGGGTTGGCCTTGGTAGCTGCCCTTTCGGCTGCGGCCCTCGTCGCCGGCCCGGTCGCAGTGACGGGGCTCAGCGCGTACGCCACCGGTTGCGAGAACCCGGTCACGACGCCATCTGCGCCGGGCGCGGAGGTCGAGCCGTTCGTCGCCACGGACGGCTCGAACAGCCGACACCTCGTCGGCGTGTGGCAGCAGGACCGGTTCTCCGACGGCGGATCTCGAGGGCTTGGCACCGCTGTCAGCAACGACGGCGGAGCCACTTGGGCGACGTCGACACCTGCTGCGTTCAGCCACTGCACCGGCGGCACCGCTGGGAACGGCGGCGACTACGAGCGGGCCACTGACCCGTGGGTTTCGATCGGGCCAGACGTCAACGGCGGTAGCGTCGCCTACCAGATCAGCGACTCGTTCAACAACAGCAACGCCACGAACGCGATCCTCGTCAGCCGCTCCACGAACGGCGGCTCCGCATGGGCGCCGCCGGTCACGCTGATCCGAGACAATGGCGGCCGGGACGTGTCGTTTGCGTTCAACGACAAGGAGTCCGTGACCGCCGATCCAACCCGCGCCTGCTACGCGTACGCGGTGTGGGATCGCCTTGTGGGGCCTGCTGGCTCGTCAAAAGCCTCGGCTTCGGCGTTCGAGCATGCGGCGGGCTATCGCGGCCCTACTTGGTTCTCGCGTACGGCCGACTGTGGCGTCACGTGGGCGACTGCGCGCCAGATCTACGACCCCGGCCAAATCAATCAGACGATCGGCAACCAGATCGCGGTGCTCGCGGACGGGACGCTGCTAAACGTTTTTGACCAGATCGACAACCATAAGAATGCTCAAGGGGTACGGGGAGAGAACATTGCGGTGCAGCGCTCGACCGACCAGGGTCTCACCTGGAGTTCGCCGGTGATCGTTGCAAAGGCGCAGTCCATCGGTGTCATCGCGCCGGACGGTACCCCGTTGCGGACCGGGGACAACATCCCGGACATCGCCATCGGCCCCGCGAACCGGGTGTACGTGGTGTGGCAGGACGGGCGGTTCTCTGGTGGCGTCCACGAGGACATCGCGATTGCGCAATCGTTGGACGGCGGCCTCACATGGAGCGCACCGCAACGCGCCAACGCCGGCGTGCTGCCTGCGTTCAACCCGGCGGTCGAGGTCACGTCGTCGGGTCGCCTCGGCGTCGGCTACCACGAGCTCAACGGCAACGGAGTCACCCGCCTGCTCGCGGTAAGCCCGTCCGGATCGCTTTCCGTCCTCACGTCGACGGTCGTCGCCGGCGGCTCAACCAACCCGATCACGAACGCGCCCGTAGCACGGGGCTACTTCCTGGGCGACTACCAGGGCCTAACCGCTAGCGGCGAGAATCTCGTGTCCTTCTTCGTCAACCCGAACACCTCGGGGCCACCGAACCAGACGGACGTGTACGCCGCCGTGTCATGACCCCCACGGATTCGGCACCAAAATCGCGCAACACCTGCGGAGGCGCCGACGCCAAGGTGAAGATTATCGGCTGAGGCAACCCCTCCGCGGTCGACGCAGCCGTGCTGCTCGTGGCAACGCTGCAGCACACCGCTCCGGCGGCTCAAGCGGTTCCCGGCAACCGGGTGTCCATCTCCATCGCACCCACGCGAAACCACAACCGGTACCCAACGGATCACGGTTTCTAGTCGCAAGCAACTCCCGAAACGCCGACACCGACCCAGCGTCGCTGGCGAAAATGGCTACGACACGAAGGAATTCGTCGACCAGACCCGGGCGATGGGATTTACTCCGCGCCTAGCCCGCAACGCCAACTCAAGTGCTCGTGGTTGTCGCGGTGATGGCACGCGTCAGTCGGTCGCTACCACTGTTTTCCGCGAGGAGAAGCGTCGTGTTCGCGTACTTGCCGTTGCTGCTCCTCCTGCCCACAGTCATTGTCGGAGGCGTCGTCGTCGTCGTCTTGTTGGTCGGCGCAGCGATATCGACGCAGCCCGCAGTTCGACGCGTCTGGCGCGACGCGCGTTTGTTGCTCGCTGGCCGGATCCTCATCGCCGTCGCCGGCTGCGCGTCACTGCCGGGCTTCACCACAACCATTGCAGACATCCTCTAACGCAAGTCACTCGCGGAGACATCTGCTACGTGCGAACGGGGGGCGCTGTCCTCCCCCGGCGGGGTCGGGCGCTATCGGCGCTGATCCGCCCGCCTACGCCTGTGCGCCCGATGGGTGGAAGGTCCGCTTAAGTTAGGTTGACCCCCGATCCCGGTCTCATGACGTCGTCGTCGCTCGTGGATCAGCTCCGCGGCGCCCGGGCCCGCGCCGCTATGATCGCCGCCGTGGGAACCGATCGCCGACCGGAACAGACACCGGCCCGTCGGCTCGTGGAGGCATTCGGCGACGTCGCAGCCATGGCGGCGATGTACGCGCCCGACGTGACCTGGCGCCTGAACCGCTCCCTCGCTACGAACATCTCCGGCCCGCACGTGGGCGCCGATGCGGTGATCGCGTTCAATCGCGCCGTGTTCGAAAAGTTCTACGAACCGGGCTCAGTCACCGTCGAGATCCACGACGAACTGGGCGACGAATCGTCGTCGGTCGTCCGCTTCGACTTCTCCGCGACGACGCGCCGAGGTCACCGCTATGACGTGGAGTACGTGCTGTTTGCGACGACGCGAGACGATGCGGTCTCCGAGGTAATCGAGTTGCTCGACACGCACGCTTCGAATGAGCAACACGCGGGCCGCGCCATCGGCGTTCGCTCGAACCGCAACTGAAATCGCGCACTTCACTCACGACGTTCAGGCAGCGACGCCGTCCGAAACGCGCCAGTTCTGCAGGATTGCAGCGAAACACCTTGGCTCACATCCAATGTGTCCGTACAGATGGCGTTCAAGCAGTGGCGGATTGCAATTCACGACTTCACTGAGGTCGGTGTGCCCGGACATGTCGCAAGCACCGTTCGAGAGGTTCGGCTCATCTGAGCAACTTGGTGACCTCCTCCGGGTACTTGATCACGCTCGACAAGCCCGACCTTGTCTACGGACTGCTCGGCTCTCCGTCAGCCGAGGGCGGCGAGGTGACCAAACTCGAAGTCGACGTCCGTAGTGACGCTGAACCCGTTTCCGAAGGCACCCACGTCATCGGCGAAGGCTGGGACAACGCGTACAACGTCGCTGAAGGTCACGTTCGTTATCTCGGAGAGTACACATCGAGCGGCGGAACGCAGAGGCCGAGGGCTCCGGCAGCCCGCACGCCTTCGTTGCACCGGCGACAGGCGACTCCTTCGGGACGATGGTCAAGATGCGCGGTGGCGAGTATCGACTTGTCTCGATCACACGACCGACAAGTTCCTTCCTCTTGCAGTCGATACTGATCACCGGCTCACCCCCGGCGAGATGCTCGCCGGCTCGGGCGTTGATGTACTCAAACTGGGCGTTGCGGTTCGGGTTCTGGGCGCCGGCGACCTTCGCGTTGGCCTGCAAGCTGTATCCCACATAGTGCAACATCCGCCCCACGAGCGACTCACCAGCCCGATGCCCGAGACGATGCAACTCCCGCCGACAACACCCGCGTCGACTTCGTCGTCCACCGCAACGGCGACATCGGATCACCCCGCGACTTCGGCTCCACGAGTGAGTCCAACACCACCAACATGTCCGGACCAAGATCAACAGCACGCTTACGACCCGCACCCGGCCGGCGGACCCGAACCGACGGACCCGCCCACTCGACAACTCCACCGAACCGACAATCAACGTGTTCCGGCTCATCTCCGCCGCCACAGCCACCCGGGCCTGCCCGCCACGACCCAACGCCTCCACCATCGCCGCCGCCATCAACCGCCGTTGCCGCTCATCCAACAACGGCAACGACACCGAGAAGATCTTCGACAGGCCTTCCTCGCTCAGCTCCACACCACCATGCTGCAACGCGCACTTAAACAAACACGGGGCCTTACGCCCACTTCGTAGGCACCGTCGAAGAAATCACACCCAGTCACGATGAGACAGCGGCGGTTTACAGCGAATCGGCGAAGCTCTTGATATCACGAATGGTGCTCAGATAGACCTCGGGCATCGTCTCGCGGAAGAGGCAGTCACCGGCGTGGCAGGTTCCATTGACGGTGCGACTCGATACGCTGACTCCCGCATCGATCAGTTTCCGGAAGTACGCCAGACCCTCGTCACGCAATGGGTCGAGCTGGTTCACCGAAATGACGTGGGGCGGCAGGCCGATCAGGTCGTCGATAGAAGCGTGATACGGCCACGCCAGGGGGTTGGTCGCGTTCTCCCCGGATGGGTCGTACACCTTCGCCAGAGCCGCCATCTGATGACTGCATTCGAGAAAGTAGGTGTCGTTCTCGTAGAGTGATGTCAATGCCGGGATCTTGGTGCCGTACGCGTTGGAGATGTACGGGCACTGGGCGTAAACCCCGTCAATGGAGGCGATGCGTCCGTCCTTCTTCGCCTTGAGGGTGGTGGCCAACGTGAGATTGCCGCCCCCCGACTCGCCCGAGACGACGATCTTGGAAACCCCTAAGCGCGCTTTATTTTCTGATACCCATTGCAGAACCGAAGAGCAATCATTGAGTCCGGCCGGGAACGGGTACGGGCCGTGCTTGCCTCCGCCGTTGCGGAACTCGACGCCGAACACCACAAGACCGGTGGTAGCCAGTTCGTCGCGCCAACGCACATAACTGGCTCCCGCTGCCTCGAGAAGAACCATTCCCCCTCCATGAAGATGCACAATGGCCGGGAGGGGACCGGTAGCTGACGTTGGTCGGTGTACGAACACGGTGATGTCGTTGCCGTCGACACCTTGAACCACCTCAACCGTTCGGGTGACCCCCTCGACGGGAGCGACGTTGGCCAGCAGCACATCCCCGAGCGCACCGAAACCTTCCTCCGCGATGGAAACAAACTCAAGGAGCGCTTCCATCGAGGTGTCTCCGTCGACAGGTATCGGTTCGCCCGGACCTGCCAGCCCGAGCGGGAGAAGGGCGGCGATCATCCGAGGGTCGGCTCGCGGGTCTTCCGCCAGGGTCATGTTCGGCGAGCCGAGTCGGCCCGGAAGAATGGGGGAGCCTTCGTCGGTCATAGCTGCTGCCCTTCGCTCGTGAATCTGCAACATACCTCACCGTCGGGTGGTGGTAAGGGCTCGTGTCTCAACAAGTTGAGCGTTCGCGTCACCCCTCACCCGGCATCCGCCCCGCCTATGTCGTGGCCGACTGCGCGGGTAGTTTGCACACGG
>JAYUDQ010000177.1:0-6264 GCA_043739745.1 Acidimicrobiia bacterium
CTGTCGAAGACGCACGGCAAGCCGATACTGCTGGCTACGGAACTGGCCCTCACCGCACCCGACAACCCGGCCGTGCTCGCAACCCGCGAGGCCGGCCGCTACTGCTATGCGTCTTCGAACCGAGCCGTTGCCGCGCTGGCCCACATCGAGCGCTACGCCCGCCGTCGCGCCAATCGTTCGCGAGGAGCGCAAGGCGCAGAAGGCCAGGAAGGCCCGTGAGACGTTATGGTCGATGAGGCTTCGGGACCGCCCCTCGATACGCCCTCCGCAGGTCGGCAAGGAGTCGCAGTTCTGCACACAGCCCTGCTGGCTGCGTTCGCGGCCCTGCTGCTGATCGGTACCGGTGGGCTCTTCGCCGGCCTGAGGGACGACTCCGCCGGTGGACGCGCGGACACAGTCGCACTGCCGACACCGTTGCTGTCGGCACGGCGCGTCCCCATCGCGCTGCAGACGGCGATCGCCAGGGAACGGCTCAACATCCAGGTGCAGAAGGTTCTCGCCGGCCCGGATGTGGGCGCAGCATCGGCGCGATCCTGCGCCGTCGTGAGGGTCGGCGGGGGCATCGTCACCACGTCAGGCGCGAAGCGCGAAGTCATCCCGGCCTCAACCTTGAAGGTCCTCACCGCGATCGGTGCGCTGGCACGCATCGACGATCAGGAACGCTTCGTCACGGCCGTCCGCTCCACCGCGAAGCCCGTCGGCGGCGTGCTGGGCGGCGACCTCTGGCTCGTAGGCGGCGGCGATCCGCTGCTCGAATCGGCCGACTACACGAAGACGCAGAACCATGGTGCCGACATCGCAACGTCGCTCGACAAGCTGGCCGACGACGTGCGGGCAGCAGGCATCACGCAGGTCACAGGACGCATCGTCGGCGACGACCGCCGCTACGACAACGTGCGCGTGGTGGCCACCTGGAAGCGGTCGTACGTGACGTCCGGTGAGGTCGGGCCGGTCGGTGGGTTGATGATCGATGACAACTTCACCCGGCTGACTGCGAAGGGCGTGCGCACGGCTGCGATCGACGTCGGTGCCGATGCTGCGGGAGCGTTTCAGCGGGCATTGGAAGCGCGCGGCATCACCGTCACCGGCGTGGCGGAGTCGGTCGTCGCCGGTGCACCCGACGCCGAGAGAGCTGCGCCCGAGCCGGTGGCCGAGATCCGATCGGCCACCGTCGGCGACATCGTGGGCGAGATGCTGCGCTGGAGCGACAACACGACTGCGGAGATGCTCATGAAGGAGATCGGCTTCCGAACCGTGGGCAAGGGCACGACGGCCGATGGCATCGCCGCCATCCGTGCCGCACTCGTGCTTCGGGGCGTCGACGTCGCAGGGATGCGGACGGTCGACGGCTCGGGGCTCGACCGCAGCGACCGAGTCACCTGCGAGCTGCTCGTCGATGCCATCGCCACCCAGCCACCAGACGGGCCGTTCATGGCCGGGCTACCGGTGATGGGGGAGGCGGGCACGCTGCGGCGGCGGCTGCGGGGCACGGCCGCAGCCGGCAAGGTGCAGGCCAAGACGGGCACCCTCAACGGCATCTCCTCCCTTGCCGGTCGGGCGGAGGCGGCCAACGGGACCGCGGTCGAGTTCGCGATCGCGTTCAACGGACTGCGCTCGACGGCACAGGGCGTCGCCGCCGGGAACGCGATCAGCGAAGCGCTCGTTGCGTACCCGGACGCGCCCACACTTGACCAGCTCGGACCACGCCGATGAGCGATCTGGCTCCGCTCGTGTTCCGTGAACCGGGTGTTCTGCCCATGTTCCCGCTCGGCAGCGTGCTCTTTCCCCACATCGGCCTGCCGTTGCGGGTGTTCGAGCCGCGCTACCGCCAGATGATGGCGGACTGCCTGCGGGGTGAGGCCGAGTTCGGGGTGGTGCTCATCGAGCGCGGAACCGAGACGGGTGGCGGTGACGTCCGCTTCGCCACGGGGACTGTGGCCCGCATCCTCGATGCCCGACCACTTCCGGACGGTACGTGGGCGGTCACGGCTGCGGGCGTGCGACGCGTCGCCATCGACGGGTGGCTGGCGGACGACCCGTACCCGCTCGCCCGGGCAGCCGACTGGCCCGACAGCGACGAGCCCGATGGGGACGCCGTAGCCCGGACCATCTCCCGTCTGCGGTCGCTGCTGGCGCGGTCGTCCGAAGCCGGTGATCAGGTTGCGCCGTCGACCATCGAGTTGGCCGACGATCCCTCGATCGCGCTCTGGCAGGCATGCGCCGTCGTGCCCGTCAGCCCCCTCGACGATCTGGCGCTACTGCGGGCCCCGACTGCCGCGGCGCGCCTCGCGCTGCTCGACGAGCTCATCGCCGACGCCGATATGGTCGTCTCGCACCGGCTCCGTGGAACGTGACCCGCAATGGACGCACGCCCGGACGCACGCCCGGACGCACGACGATGACAGCGCCGCCGTGTCGCATAGGCTCACCGGAAACCTGACCGGGCAGAGCGGTCAGCTTCGATCCTGAGGAACCTGTGTCGATCATCCCTGAGTCCGTGATGTCCAAACTGACTGATGCGATCGGTCCTGCGTTGGGCAAGGTCCGCAACGTCAACCCGGCTGCCGCGAAGAAGTCGGCGACCCGCGGCGCGGCCGGCGTGAAGGACATCGCCACGCTGTCCATCGACTACATCAAGCAGGAGACGAAGGAGCCGTTGCAGGGGCTGGGCCGCTACGTCGGCTTCGGTGCTGCAGGCGGGGTGCTCATCGGATTCGGTTCCGTGCTGCTGACCCTCGCACTGCTCCGGGGGGTTCAGGCCGGTCTCGCCTACCGCCACGTCAAGAGCTCGTCGAAAGGGCTCGTGGCCGACAACGGACCACTCAGCGGCTCGCTGTCCTGGCTGCCGTACTTCCTCACCGCCTTGGCCTGCCTCGCCGGGCTCGTCGTCATCGCGCTTGCGCTCCGCAAGACGAAGTCGACATCGCAGACGACACGCAAGGCATGACCGTCACCGTGATCCAGCGAAACCCGGTTCTCCCGTTCTCGATGAAGGATGTTCGTGATGAGCGCTGAGCGCACCGCCAGCAAGGCTCCCGCGGGTCGACCGGGCGTTGATCGGCCGATCCAGAGGTCCGACCTCGAAGACCGGCTCCGTTCGCTACGCAGCGATGTCGACACCGTCAAGGAGTCGGCCGCGGGTGCAGGAGTAGCCGCCGGAATCGGTCTGGCCGTGCTGCTCGTGTTGCTGGCGTTCATCATCGGTCGCGGGCGTGGCAAGAAGAAGTACGCCTTCGTCGAGATCCGACGGGCGTAGTGCATGCTTAAACAGCTCGTCCGCACCTGGGTGCGCGGCTCCGTTCGCGACAGGGGAATGCGCGGGAATTCCCCGTTCTGGCTCACCGTCGGGGCCTTCGGCCTCCTGAAGCGCCTGTACGACGGCCATGCCCGCAAGACCGAGACGATCCGGCTCGGCGAGCAGCTCCGTCCCGGCGACGAACTGATCATCCGCTATCCGGGTACCCCCGGCCGCAAGACCCGCAAGGAGATCAGCGCAGCGCTGGTGTTGCGCGATCGCAAGGCGGCAGTGAAGGCGCAGCAGGCGGCGAAGCTCGAGGCCAAGGTCGAGCGTGGCGGCATCGGTTCGCGCAAGGCCCGGAAGCGGCTGGCCGCCCTCTGGCAGAGCGAGTGAGCGCATGAGCCGCCCGCTCCAGGTGGGCGAGAAGGTCGTCCTCGTCGATGCGAAGAAGCGCCGCTACCTGATCACCCTCAAGCCTGAGGCCGAGTTCCATTCCCATTCCGGTTTCTTCGCTCACGATGTGTTGATCGGCAACGAGGAAGGCATCACCGTGCGCTCCAGCGGCGGAGCGAGGTACACCGCGATCCGCCCGACGCTGGCCGAGTTCATCCTCAAGATGCCGCGTGGCGCGCAGGTCATCTATCCGAAGGACCTCGGTGCCATCCTCATGCTGGCCGACATCTTCCCGGGGGCGCGGGTCCTCGAATCGGGCGTCGGCTCGGGTGCGCTGTCGATGACGATGCTGCGGGCCGGGGCGCACATCACCGGCTATGAGATCCGGGCCGACTTCGCGGCGAAGGCCCAAGAGAACGTGCACTCCTTCGTCGGTGCCGAGCTCGAAGCGCACTACGACGTCCAGATCCGCGACTGCTACGAGGGGATCGACGAGACGGGCCTCGACCGGATCGTGCTCGACCTCCCCGAGCCGTGGAACGTGGTGCCGCACGCAGCCGGCGCATTGCGCACAGGCGGGATCATCCTGTCGTACCTGCCCACCATCATCCAGACCGCGCAGCTCCGCCAGATCCTGCCCCGCTTCGGGTTCGGGATGGCTGAGACGCTCGAGGTCCTGCACCGCGGATGGCATATCGAGGGCCAGTCGGTCCGACCCGACCACCGCATGGTCGCGCACACCGGCTTCCTCACCTACGCCCGGCTGCTCACGGCCGATGCACCGGCCGTCGATCCTGCCATCCCGTCGTCAGAGGCGTCGCGACAGGCATCGGCCGGTCTGCTCGACCAGCCTGGCTCCGACGGCGACGATCCGGACCACCGGGATCACCCGGATCACCTGGATCACCTGGATCACCTGGATCACCTGGATCACTGAGTGAACGGTTTCGACATCGCGATCGGGGTGAGCCTCCTCGGTGCGTTCGTCGGGGGCTACCGCACCGGGCTGGTCGCCCGTATCGCGTCGTGGGCCGGGGCGATCCTCGGCCTGCTGGTGATGGGCTCGAACCTCCGTGCGGTGCTGCGTGCCATCGGCCGGGACGAGTCGACGCACAACCCGGCCGAGATCGCCGCGTTGCTCATCGCCGGTGCCGCGGCGGGAAAGCTCGTCGGTGTCGTACTGGGCCGATGGCTGCAGCGCCGCCTGCCCACCCATCCCTTGCGCTCGGTCAATCGCCTTGCCGGGGGTGCGCTCGGCCTGGCCGGCGTGGTTGCGGTGCTGTGGCTGACCCTGCCGCTGCTGGCCCAGGTGCCCGGCTGGCCGGCCGAGTCGTCACGGAGCTCGGCCATCGCGCAGGTTGTCCACGATTCCCTGCCTGCACCACCGGACACGCTGGGATCGATTCGCCGGCTGGTTGCTGGGGGACGCTTTCCACAGGTCATCACGGAGCTACGGCGTTCGATGAACGGCGGTGCCCCGCCGGTCGAAGCGGTTCTGGATGTGCAGACCCAGTCCGATGTCCGGAAGGCGACCGTGATCGTCTCCGCCATTGCCTGCGGTGTGTCGTCGGACGGGAGCGGCTTCTCGGTCGGGAACGGCAGCGTCATCACGAACGCCCATGTCGTCGCCGGTGCCGGCGAGCTCTCGGTGATCAACGAGGACGGCACTTCCCGGCCCGGCCGCGTCACGTTCTTCGATCCTCGCCGCGATCTCGCGCTGGTGCAGGTCGACGGCTACACGGAAGCTGCGCTCCCCATCAGCGACGCTGCGGTCGGCGACGAGGTCACCGTGTTCGGACATCCGCATGGCGGACCCCTCGTGGTGCGCGCCGCCGGAGTGGCGCAGCGAGTGGTGGCAGTCGGGCGCGACATCTACGACCGTGGCCGCACAAGCCGGGCGGTGCTGGTACTTGCCGGAAAGCTCCGGCCCGGTGATTCCGGGGCGGCAGTGGTGGACCGGACCGGCGCCGTCGTCGGGGTGGCGTTCGCCATTGCACCGGACCGCGCCTCGACGGCGTATGCGCTGCGTACCGAGGAGCTCTCCGGCTTCCTGGCCGAGGCGGCAAGCAGCAGCGGCGGGAGCGGCGACGCCGGCGCGTCTACCCGCGGGTGTCTGACGGGCCAATAGTGGCCGGTTGCGACGGAACCCCGCGCTCGGGAAGGTCCTCATTCATTCGGCGTTCACTGCTGCCGGAGAGATCATTTGTCGGTTCTGTCGGTTCTGTCGGTGGGAGGCCATGAGCGCCCCGTGCGGAACTGGATCAACCCTCAGGCGATCCTGAGCGCCGGAAGCCCCTCGATTGGCCCCAATCTGTTGCCAAGGCGATCCTGATCACCGCTTGCCCAACCAGCGGCGAATCCGAACACCGCGGCCCAACCAGCGACGCTGCGACGGTTCGCTCCATTCGCTTTCGCTCCGCCCGGAGACAAACCGCAGGCGGGGTTCGCAAACGCTCCTCCCGGCGCGAAACCGCACCGGCTGTCCCCCGGACTGGGCCCTGCGGAACACTGAGGATCCAGCTCTGACTTGGCTTGCTCAGTCCATCTCGATGAACTTGCTCAGTCCATCTCGATGAAGATGCACTCGCCGGGGCACTCTTCGGCCGACTCGATGGTGGGGTCCTGCATGTTGT
>JAYUDQ010000178.1:0-2361 GCA_043739745.1 Acidimicrobiia bacterium
CGGTTCGTGATCGCCATGTCGGGCGTTGCCTTGGTGTTCGCGATGGGCTTGATCATGACCGGCCTGGCAGCGTCGTTCTCGCTCGAGGTCGACCGCACCCTCGACGGCGTCGGAGCGTCGGGGTGGGCCGTGTCGGATCAAGCCTCGGGCCCGTTCACCTCGTTCACACCGGTCCCCCTCGCGGCGGCCGGCGACGGCAACGCATCCCCGGCGATGGTGCTACGTCAGACGATCTCTGGAGCGGGAGGGGTGGTCGACATCATCGTGTTCGGTGTCGAGCCGGGCCGACTGGGCTCACCGGTCGCAGCCGAGGGAGTAGCGCTTGGCGGACCCGGTGAAGCGGTGGTAGCCGAAGACCTCGAAGGCGTCAGTGTTGGAGACACGCTGTCGATCGCCGGGCGCGACCTGCGCGTGGTCGGCACGGTGTCGGGGCAGCGCCTCTTCGCAGGCTTGCCGATGGTCTACGTCGCGCTCGCCGATGCGCAGGCCATCAGCGTGCAGGGTCAACCGCTCGTGACGGCGTTCCTGTACGACCAGATGCCCGCCACGGCACCGGCCGGACTGAGGCTGATGACAAACGCCGAGGTGAAAGACGACGTGCTGCGCCCACTGGAAAATGCCATGTCGTCGATTAGCTTCGTGCGCTTCCTGCTGTGGCTGGTGGCTGCCACCATCATTGGGTCCGTGCTGTACCTGCAGGCGATGGAGCGCACCCGGGACTTCGCCGTGTTCAAGGCCACCGGCACGTCGACGTGGGCGATCGGCGGCGGGCTCGCCTTGCAGGCCGTCGTGTTGTCGTTGGCCGCAGCCGTACTGGCCGGGTTGCTGGCGCTCGTGCTGGCTCCGCTCTTCCCGATGAACGTGGAGATACCGGTGAGCAGCTTCGTGCTGCTTCCGGTGGTCACCGTCGTGGTCGGTCTGCTGGCCAGCCTCATCTCACTGCACAGGACCGCGACGGTCGAACCCGCACTCGCGTTCGGAGGTTGAGCTGTGACCGCACCGCAGTCCGGGGTCAGAGGTGACCTGCACATCAACGACCTCACCGTCGAGTTCGTCAAGGGTGACTACACCGTTCGCCCGCTCGAGAAGCTGAACGTCACAGTGAAGGCCGGCACGTTGGCGTTGCTGCTCGGGCCGTCGGGTTGCGGCAAGACCACGCTGCTGTCGTGCATGTCGGCGATCTTGAAGCCCACCTCGGGTTCGATCACCTACGGCGACACCGACATCACGTCCCTCGCCGGTCGGGACCTCACCAACTACCGCCGGCACGGCGTGGGCGTGGTGTTCCAGGCGTTCAACCTCGTGCCAAGCCTCAACAGTGTGGAGAATGTCGCTGTGCCGATGCGGTCCGCCGGCGTGAAGGCCCGGGCGGCCAGGGACAAGGCGGTCGAGTTACTCGAAGGGGTCGGCCTCGGTGACCGGCTCACCCACAAGCCGAACAACCTGAGCGGCGGGCAGCAGCAACGGGTGGCGATCGCCAGAGCGATCGCGCTCGACCCCCCGCTGGTACTGGCCGACGAACCCACCGCACACCTCGACTACGTCCAGGTGGAGGGGGTCCTGCGCCTCCTCCGCCGCCTCACGGACGGGGGGCGCGTGGTGGTGGTGTCCACCCATGACGACCGGATGCTCGCGCTCGCCGATCAGATCATCGAGATGCGCCCCAACTTCTTGCCGAACGACGACTCCGCTCCGAAGCAGGTAAACGTCCCCGCCGGGCAGGATCTGTTCCGCGAGGGCGACCCGAGCGACCTGATCTACATGGTCGACTCCGGCGAGGTCGAGGTGGTGCGCGACACCGGCGACGGCGAGACGGTGCTCGGCTCGATGGCCGCAGGTGAGCATGTCGGCGAGATGGGACCGCTGTTCGGCCTGCGCCGATCGGCAACGGCACGGGCCAGAACCGATGTCACCGTCACCGGGTACACCGCGAAGGCGTTCCGCGATCTCGTCGGCCCCGAGCGGTTGCCGTCGCTTATCCGCGGCCGCTGAGCGCCGAGGCCGCTCCCACGTTCACGGCCACCCCGTTCCTGCGTGGTCAGCCGCTGATCGTCCTGCCGGGTCGATGTAGCGTTCGATGCGCAAGAAACCTTGCCGCACGACAGCTCCCGGCAGCCGGCTCTTACGGGCCGGACCACGTAGCGGAGTCGGTGCCCTTCTTGGCCAGTTTGGCGATGGCGACCTGCTTGGTCACGCTCGGTCCGCCAACGACCTGGGCGATCAGGGTCGCTTCGCCGGGGCGCTGCGCCTTGACGACGGTCAAATTGGTGAGGAACGACCCGTTGTCGTCGGTGATCACCGTCATGCTGCGGCCCCTGCCGTCGCTCCAGCCGAGCACGACCGCGACCTTCGCCGGGAACC
>JAYUDQ010000179.1:0-14866 GCA_043739745.1 Acidimicrobiia bacterium
TCGCCGGTCAGGACATCCTGCTCTACAAGGTCGAGGCCGGCAACATCAAGACCGTCGACGACCTCAACGGCCGCAAGGTGTGCGCCCAGTCGGCATCCACGTCGCTCGACCTCCTGAAGGCGAAGGTCCCGAAGGCCACGTTCCTCGAGCTGCCCGGCGTCAACGAATGTGTCGAAGCGCTGAAGGACGGCCGCGTCGACGCGGTCTCCACCGACGACACGCTCCTCGCCGGTTATGCCGCCAAGTTCCCGGCCTTCGCCCTCGTCGGCAAGCCGTTCAGCACCGAGAACTACGGCATCGGCCTGAAGAAGGGCGACACGGCCTTCCGCAACTACTTGAACGACGTCATCGAGGCGTCGTACAAGGACGGTTCGTGGAAGAAGGCAGTCGAGTCGACCATCGGCACCGGCGGCATCGCGACGCCGACACCGCCAAAGGTCGACCGCTACTAGACCCCCAAGGCTGACAACGGTGGGCGGGGCATCCCGCCCACCGTTGCCAGACCCGTCCCTCCGTCGATGAACCTCGGGAGTCCCGTCTCTTCATGAAGACCGTCGTCGATCACTTTCCGGAGCTCTGGCATGGGCTCGTCAAGACGCTCGGGCTCACGCTTTTCGGCTTCCTCATCGGCACCATCGTCGGCGCCTTCATCGCGATCTGCCGCGTCTCCCCGATCAAGCCGTTGCGGACGTTCGGCGCCGTCTACGTCGGGCTCATGGTCAACTCACCGCTGCTGTTCCTGATGGTCGTGGCGTTCTACGGCGTCCCGAAACTCGGCATGCTCATCAACGGCTATCGCACCGCAGTTGTGGTGATCGGGCTCTATGTCGGCGGGTACGTCGCCGAGGCGCTGCGGGCAGGAATCAACACCGTGCCGAACGGCCAGGCCGAGGCCGCTCGTTCCATCGGCCTGACGTTCGCGCAGACGCTGCGTCACATCGTGCTCCCCCAAGCGGTCCGTTCCTCGCTCGGGCCCATGGGCGTGCTCCTCAATGCGACGTACCGCAACGTCGCCGTGGCCGGTGCGATCGGCGTGATCGAGTTCGTGAAGGCCGGACGGGACATCTCCGAACAGACGGCACAAGCCGTGCCGTTCTTCCTTGCACAGTTCGTGGTGTTCGCCGTACTTGGCCTCAGCACCAGCTACGGCGCGCAATGGCTCGATCATCGGTTTGCCGTGAAGCGATGAAGCGATGAGCGGGTTCACGGGTTGGCTGCTGAACGTCGCACCGTCCGAGCCGGGCGAGCTCCGCCTCGTCGAGGAACTTGGACCGAAGGGGCGACACCGAGCACTCATCGGCACCGCGGTAATAAGCGCACTTTTCATCGTCGCAGCAGCATGGGTGATCCGGCGATTCCAGGTGAAAGGGCAGTTCGCGCCCGAGCTGTGGCACGCGTTCCGCGTCTGGTCGACCTGGAGGTATCTGCTCCTCGGCCTCGTCAACACGCTGAAAGCCGCCGGAATCGCGCTCGTCCTGTCACTCGTGATCGGCGTCGTGATGGCGCTGCTGCGCTCCGGGCCGTCGCGTGTCCCGCGCATCCTCGCAACGGTCTACGTGGAGGGGTTTCGGGCCTGTGCGCTTGTGCTGCTCATCACGTTCCTCTTCGCCCAGCTGCCGCACTGGATCCGCGGCTGGACGCTGGAGTCGTACGCGCTTGCAGCCACGATCATCGGCCTCACGCTCTACTACTCGACCGTGTTCGCCGAAGTCATCCGCTCGGGCATCCGCTCGATCCCAAAGGGGCAGACCGAAGCGGGCATGTCGATCGGCCTCAGCGAAGGTCGGTCGCTCCGCCTCATCGTGATGCCACAGGCGATCCGCCGGGCCCTGCCCAACATCGTGACGCAGGCCGCCTCGCTCACGAAGGACACGTCGCTCGCATACCTCATCACCTACACCGAGCTGCTCTATCGGGCCGACATCTTCGGCAGCTTCGGCGAGAACAAGCTTCAAACGCTGATCGTCGCCGGCTGCATGTACATCGCAGTCATCGCACTCATGACGTCGTTCGCAAATCGCTTGAAGCGCGGCCAGCGCCGATGAAAACTCCTACGCCCGCATATCTTCTGAGGAAGCCATGAGCACGCTCGAACCCCTGATCGTCGTCGAGCACATCGAGAAGCACTTCGGCGCGAATCACGTGCTGAAGGACGTGTCGCTTACCGTGGGCAAGGGTGAGGTGGTCGTCGTGATCGGCCCGTCCGGTTCGGGCAAGTCGACGCTGTGCCGGTGCATCAACCGTCTGGAGCGGTACCAGAAGGGTTCGATCACGATCGATGGAAACGTCCTTCCCGAGGAAGGCAAGGCGCTTGCCGCCCTCCGTGCCGACGTCGGAATGGTGTTCCAGTCCTTCAATCTTTTCGCTCACAAGACCATCGTCGAGAATGTGATGCTCGGGCCCATGAAGGTCCGCAAGTTGCCGAAGGACGAGGCGCAGCGCCGGGCCATGGCGCTGCTCGAGCGGGTCGGCATCGGGGCCAAGGCGCATCAGTTCCCGGCCGAGCTATCCGGCGGTCAGCAGCAGCGGGCTGCGATCGCCCGCGCCCTCGCAATGGAACCCAAGGTGATGCTGTTCGACGAACCCACGTCCGCACTCGACCCCGAGATGGTCAACGAGGTGCTCGACGTGATGTTGGAGCTGGCGGCGCAGGGCATGACGATGGTCGTCGTGACCCACGAGATGGGTTTTGCCCGCAAAGCCGCGAACCGGGTTGCGTTCATGGATGGCGGGCAGATCGTCGAGATGGACGCCCCCGCGAGCTTCTTCGACCATCCGAAGACCGACCGGGCGAAGCAGTTCCTCAGCAAGATCCTGACCCACTGAGCTATCGGGCCGTCGGGCCCCGTCTCCGCGTGTTGCGCGTTCGGCGATCAGCGCCGTGCAAACCACGCGGGTGTCGGGATCGGTAGCCTTTCGGCATGGGTCGAGTGTGGGCCGGCATCCTTGCGGCGCTGGTCGTCGCCACGGGGTGCTCGTCGGGGGGCAGCGGGGGGTCGACCACACTTCCCGAGCCGCTTCCGCAGGCCACGGGCACCGCATCGCCGGGGCATCTCACGACGATCCGGACACGCGGTCGGGTGCGGATCGGGGTGAAATTCGACCTGCCGCTCTTCGGGCTGAAGGACCCGACGACAGGGGCGCTGTCCGGTTTCGACATCGAGATCGCGAAAGGCATCACGGCTCGACTGTTCCCGAGTGACTCGAAGTCAGCGGACCGGATCGACTTCGTAGAAGCAATCTCGAAGAACCGCGAGACGCTGCTGCGCAGCGACGCCGTCGATCTTGTGGTCTCCACGTACACGATCAATGATGCCCGCAAGCAGCTCGTCGACTTTGCGGGGCCGTACTACATCGCCGGTCAAGACATCCTCGCGAAGCAGGAGGACATCCGGTCAGGACGCATCCGCGGTGTCGGCGACGTGAATGGGAAGCGGGTCTGCTCGGTGACCGGATCGACCTCACTCACCAACCTCCGAGCCGCCGCGCCGAAGGTCGACACGTCCATCACCAAGGACAAGTACAGCCAGTGCTTCGAGGCCCTGAAGGAGGGCAAGGTCGACGCCATGACGACCGACGATGCCATCCTCCTCGGCCTCGCCCAGGACGATCCTGAATTCGCCATCACGGGGAACCCTTTCCACACGGAGCCCTACGGGGTTGGGGTCCCCAAAGGCGACGATGAGCTCCGCTCGTTCGTGAACGACGCACTCGCATCGATGGAAGCCGAGGGGTCCTGGACGAAAGCGTTCCAATCCACCGTCGGCGCCACCGGGGCCATCGCACCCACACCGCCGGCTGTCGTGCGCTACTGATGCGCGCGAAGTCGCTCATGCACAAAGCCTTCTTCCATGGCGTGATAGCCGCGACTGTCGATCTCCATCAGGAGGCCGAGCTCCGGCCGCATCACGGCCGGTCGACCGTGTTCAAGTGCCGCGATCCGTCGAGGATCTCCACCTGGCGCCAGAGCGGCGGATATCCAAGACCGCGAAGCACCTGGACGGTCCGGGTCTCCTCCTTGTCCCGAAGCGAATGCTCGACGGCGAGCTCCACGAGCTCGTGAACGGTCAACGGTCGGCGATCGCCGTCCCAGCGAGGAAGCGGCGCGAGACCAAACGCGAGGTGCCGCAAGACAAGGCGGACCGGTGCGACGAGCACACCGCGTACCTCGATCGGCTCCTCCCAAGAGCGGGTCCGCAGCACCGAAGCCTCCGCCCTGCAGGCGATCGGCAGGCACCACAACGGCGGCCAGTCGCGATCGCGGAAACCGTCGAGATTGAGCCAGGCGGCAGCGGCCGCGCCGGTAAGCGCCAGTGTTCTGGACATGGAAACCCCCTGCGTCGTTGCGAACGGAGGGGGGAATCCACCGGCACCGAGAATCGTTTCAACGCGTCGTCGTAGGTCGACTTCGCGCGCGTCGACCACGGGATTCGCGCGCACGGTCGGGCGACCCGAACCGGACCCAAACGTGGAAGCATGGCGGGCGTGATCTTTGACGGATTCGCCCGACAGCTACCCGACATCGACCCCACGGAGACGCAGGAGTGGCTCGATTCGCTCGATGCCGTCGTCTCGTCGCACGGCCGCAGCCGGGCCCAGACGCTGATGAACCGGATGCTGGCGCGTGCCCGCGAGCTACAGGTCGGGCTGCCCAGCCTGGTGTCGTCGCCGTACATCAACACCATCTCGACCGACCAGGAGCCGTGGTTCCCGGGCGACGAGTTGATGGAGCGCAACCTCCGGGCACTCATCCGCTGGAATGCCATGGCAATGGTCGTGCGGGCGAACCACAAGTCCGAGGGCATCGGCGGCCACCTTGCCAGCTACGCGTCGAGCGCGAGCCTCATCGAGGTCGGCTTCAACCACTTCTTCCGGGGCAAGGACGACGGCGGCTCCGGCGACCAGATCTACTTCCAAGGCCACGCCTCCCCGGGCATCTACGCCCGCGCCTTCCTGGAGGGGCGCCTCGACGAGCAGCACCTCGACAACTTCCGCATGGAGGTCGGCGGCCACGGGCTCAGCTCCTATCCGCATCCTCGCCTCATGCCCGACTTCTGGGAGTTCCCGACGGTGTCGATGGGACTCGGTCCGATCAATGCCATCTACCAGGCCCGCTTCAACCGTTATCTCCTGAATCGTCGTGTCGCGGATACCTCGAAGTCGCGCGTATGGGCGTTCCTCGGCGACGGCGAGACCGACGAGCCCGAGTCGCTCGGCGCGCTCTCGCTGGCGGGCCGCGAGCAGCTCGACAACCTCATCTTCGTCGTGAATTGCAACTTGCAGCGCCTCGACGGACCGGTCCGCGGCAACGGCAAGATCATCCAGGAACTGGAGACCGTTTTCCGGGGAGCGGGCTGGAACGTCATCAAGGTCATCTGGGGCTCGAAGTGGGACGAGCTGATCGCCAAGGACAAGGACGGCGTCCTCCTCAACAAGATGAACTCCACCGTCGATGGTGAGTTCCAGAAGTACTCGGTCGAGTCCGGCAACTACATCCGTGAGCACTTCTTCGGGCCGGACCCCCGCCTGCGCAAGATGGTCGAGCACCTGTCCGACGACGACCTGCGGAACCTGCCCCGCGGCGGCCACGACTACCGCAAGCTCTATGCCGCCTACAAGGCCGCTGTCGAGCACACCGGCCAGCCCACCGTGATCCTGGCCAAGACGATCAAGGGCTGGACCCTCGGCCCGGACGTCGAGGGCCGGAACTCCACGCATCAGATCAAGAAGCTCGGCAAGGAGAACCTCCTCGGTGTACGCGAGACCCTGCACCTCGAAGGCCTGATTCCGGATAGCGCATTCGAGGGCGACGACCCGCCCTATGTCCGTTTCGCGGACGACTCGCCCGAGTACGAGTACCTGATGCAGCGCCGCCGCCAGCTCGGTGGTTCGGTGCCGAAGCGGATCGTGAAGCGATCGCCCCTGGCCACACCGGCACCGGATGCGGCGATGTTCAAGGAGTTCGCGCTGGGTTCGGGCAAGGTCGCGGTGTCCACCACCATGGTCTTCGCACGGATGATCCGTGGTCTTCTGCGTGACCCGTCGATCGGCCAGCGTGTCGTTCCGATCATCCCGGACGAGGCCCGCACCTTCGGAATGGACGGCCTCTTCAAAGAGGTGAAGATCTACGCACCTTTCGGCCAGAAGTATGAGCCGGTCGATGCCGACCTCATGCTCTCGTATCAGGAGAGCCAGCAGGGGCAGATCCTTGAGGAGGGCATCACGGAGTCGGGTGCGATGGCCTCATTCACGGCGGCCGGCACTGCCTATGCAACACATGGCATACCCATGATCCCCTTCTACATCTTCTATTCGATGTTCGGCTTCCAGCGCACCGGTGACTTGGCGTGGGCCTTTGGGGACTCTCGCGGCAAGGGATTCATGCTTGGAGCCACCGCTGGGAGAACCACATTGAACGGGGAAGGTCTGCAGCACGAGGACGGCCATTCTCTTGTACTTGCCTCGACCATTCCAAATATTGCGACGTACGACCCAGCGTTCGCCTACGAAGTTGCAGCGATCATTGCCGATGGATTGCGACGGATGTACGGACCAAATCCGGAAGACATCTTCTATTACGTCACGTTGTACAACGAGAACTACGTCATGCCGGCGATCCCCGATGGCATCGCCGCCGCGGACATCGTCAACGGCCTGTACCGCTTTGCGGCGGCACCGACGCTCGCTGGCGATCGTCCGAAGGCGACGATCATCTTCAGCGGCACCGCCTACAACGCAGCCACGGAGGCGGTGCAGATCCTGGCCGATGACTTCGGTGTGGCCGCGTCGCTGTTCAGCGCCACGTCCTACAAGTCGCTGCGCGAAGACGCCCTTGCAACCGAGCGCTGGAACCGCCTGCACCCCCACGATGCCGCCCGGGTCGCGCACGTCACGAAGGTGCTTGCCGAGCAGGCCGAGGGACCGATTGTGGCCGTCACGGACTTCATGAAGATCGTGCCTGACCAGATCGCTCGCTTCGTTCCCGGCGGCTCCGACCGTCTCCACGTGCTCGGCACCGACGGCTACGGCCGCTCCGACACGCGGGCCTCGCTGCGGCGTCATTTCGAGACCGACGCGGCTCACGTCGTGGTCACCACGCTGCACGCGCTCGAACGCGACGGGAAGGTCTCGGCCGACGAGGTGGCGAAGGCGATCGCCAAGTTCGGCATCGACACCGAAGCGATCGACCCGCGCCTCGCTTGACCGCCGGCCTTCGAAATCCGGATCTACAGGTTGCGGCCTCGGCAGCGCCGGGCATCACGCAGCCGTGTGCCACACGCGATGAACTACGCCACGGACCTACACCACGGCGATCGTGACCACCGCTTGGGAGCCGCTACGGCTGAGAACGACACGCCAGCAACCGGGTCGGGCGAACGAAATACCTGTGCCCCACTCATCGATTTCTGAGCCGGCCGCCCCATGGCGCTTCGGCCCCCAGGTTGGTGCCGATCGGTCCCCGGACGGACCGAACAGCGCAACGCCGAGCGGACCGTCGCCGTCGACCGACCACACGACTTTCACCACAGGCGCGCCGGCGCGGAATGGCAGCGACCTTGACATCACCCCCGAGATCGACCGGCCGGTGAGTTCCACGTCGAAGACGTTCCGGGACCCGACGACGTTGGTCACGCACGGCGCCGAACGTACGGCCCGTGCTGGTGCGGCCGACACCGGTGCAGAGGCCACAGCCATGCACATGGCGAGCCAAGCAAACCTCATACCTTCGAGTGTCGCGCCGGGGTCCGGAGCTGTCCAGCAAGTCACCGCTGGCTATGGCAGCTCGCTTCGCATCTTGATCGTACGATCGGCGCTATGGCCCGGCTGCGCGTTGCTGTAACCACCGATATGGACCTCGCCATCCTTTATCGCGCCCGCGAGGCGGAACCGCTCCTCCTACTGATCGGGATGGTCCTTGATCAGCAGCAGTCGATCGAGCGGGCCTTCACGGCGCCGTTCGACCTTCTGACACGCATGGGCAGGCCGGCGGACGGCTCGCTACGCGCCAGTGAGATCGCGACAATGGATCCGACTGAGCTCGCGCGCCTTTTTGCGATCGCCCCCGCTCTACACCGCTTTCCGGGCTCGATGGCCAAGCGCACACAGGACCTGTGTCGCCATGTCGTCGAGGTCTACGACGATCGTCCGGCCGACCTCTGGCGGACGGCGACCACGGGCGAAGAGCTATGCGCACGAATGAAAAGGGTGCCCGGGTTCGGGGAGCACAAGGCCAAAGTCTTCACCGCGCTGGTGGCGAAACGGCTTGGCCTGCGACTGCCCGGGTGGGAGGTGGCAGCCGGTGAGTTCGCTGGGGCGGGCTCGCTGCTGAGCGTCGCCGACCTCGACAGCCCGGATGCGCTGCGCCGTTATCGCGAGGTGAAGGCGGCGCGGAAAGCGCCAGTAGTCCCGGTCGCTGCGACGCCGTCGCCCCGCAAGCGCGGACGCAAGGCCGTCAGCGGGACTTCGGCTTGAACGCCTTGTAGTTCCGGTTGCGCGCCTCCGGAATGGTGTCCGGCCCGAAGGTCGCGCCCTGCCCGGTCTTCACGATGTCGTCGATGATCTCCGCCGGGGTGGCCGGGTCGTCGAGGTCGTAGACGATCTGCGTGCGCTTGTCGCCGAGGTAGCGGAAATGCTCGAAGCGGGTGGGGCGGCCGGACATGGCGATCATGCTGGCACACCGGTGCGCCGGCGAGCACGCGCCGCGCCTTACGCGGCCCGAGCGCGATCGTGGGACACACCCGGCCGGGTATGCCCCACGATCTTCAGATTTGCGGTGAAAGCGCAGGAGACGAGATGAGTCCGAGCGGGACCAACCCTCGGTCGTCTGTCTGCGGGGTGGCTGGCGGAGATTCGCTAGCCGGTCCAG
Organism: Acidimicrobiia bacterium; assembly: GCA_043739745.1. Lineage (GTDB taxonomy): Bacteria > Actinomycetota > Acidimicrobiia > Acidimicrobiales > JANYDT01 > JAYUDQ01. The sequence goes on from JAYUDQ010000179.1 coordinate 8,867, forward strand.
CTTGCCGATTAACGGCGAGCCACCTCCAGAGTCCCAAAACGTTTGTGAATTTGGACCACCTCCTTTCTCTGGTGGCGAAATCCTTGCACACACCACATTCCGACGACAAGGGTTTTTCGGCCTATCGAACAGTCTGTTCATCGTCCGATCACCGATCGCCTCGCAATCGGCTGTGGCCGAACGGACTACGCGTCGCTCGGATCGTCGGGAGCGTCCGCCAGCGGGCCGATCGCGCCGATCGCTTCAAAGTACGCGAGCTCGCCGTCGAGGACCGCCCGGATGTGACGCGGGTCGAAGTCGCGACCCTCCTCTACGGCGCGCAACGCCAACGATTCGACACTGCGTTCATCATCGACGATCACGAGCGAGCCGTCGGTACCCGTCGTCGGTTCGACACCACGCTGCTGCATCTCCTCGAGGTGCCAGGTGACGATGTCGCGAACGTCGGCGTACGTAATATGTGCACTTATCTCTGGCGGAAGCCGATCGGCGATCCAGTCGACGGCGTCGTAGAGGTCGAGCGTGGGCGCCGGGGCGACCGCGTCGAGCCGATGCGTCTCCCGCCCCACCGCGACCGCGGCAATCACGAACACGAGCACGGCACCGACGACCACAGCGATCCAGATCATCAGACGCTCACGGCGGACCGACGAGACTCATGGCGCAAACAGCGCTTCGACGTACTCGTCCGGATCAAACGGCACCAGGTCGTCCGCGCCCTCGCCGAGGCCGACGAGTTTGATCGGGATGCCGAGTTCGGTCTGGATGGCGAACGCAATGCCGCCTTTCGCCGTGCCGTCGAGCTTCGTCAGGACCACACCGGTGAGCTCGGCGACGTCGCCGAACTGCTTCGCCTGAACCAGCCCGTTCTGGCCCGTCGTCGCGTCCAGGACGAGCAATACCTCGGTCACCTTGCCGGGATCCTTGTCGGCGATGCGGCGGATCTTGCGGAGCTCCTCCATCAGGTTCGTCTTCGTCTGCAGGCGCCCGGCAGTGTCGCCGAGGACAAGGTCGATGTTGCGGGCCGCAGCGCGCTCGACGGCGTCGAAGATCACGGAGCCGGGGTCGCCGCCCTCGGCACCGCGGACGAGTTGCGCGCCCGTGCGCTCGGCCCACATGCCGAGCTGCTCGGCCGCAGCGGCGCGGAATGTGTCGCCCGCGGCCATGATCACCGTTCGACCGTCGCGGACCTCGCGGCGGCCGATCTTGCCGATCGTCGTGGTCTTGCCGACGCCGTTCACGCCCACGAACAGCCAGACATTCGGTCGACCCGGCTCGAAGTGCAGCGACCGATCGGCGGACACGAGCTTCTTCTTGAGATCGGCCTTGAGCGCCTCGAGGAGCTCGCTCGAGTCCTTGATGCCTTCCAACTTCACTTGGATCTTCAACTCGTCCAGCAGCGCCGTGGTCGTGCCGATGCCGACGTCGGCCCGAATGAGCGCCTCCTCGAGATCGTCCCACGTCGCCTGGTCGATGGCGCTGCGGCCGAGGACTGACCCGAAGTAGCCGCCCAGGAGGCCGCGGGCCTTGCCGAGCCGATCCCGGAATCGAGGTCGGACAATGATCTCGTCCTCGCCTGCGCCAACATCGGCACCGACGAGGGCGTCTTCGATCTCGACTTGCAGCTCAGGAGAGAGCTCGTCGGTCGGGATGGCCGTACCAGCGGCAGGCGTTCGGTCGAGGACGGCCGTCCCAGTCGGCCGACTCACCACAAGAGGCGCGATGGGCGGTTCGATGACGGCCTTGCGCTTGCGATCACGGGTGACCACGTAGCCGGCCGACGCACCCACGAGGGCGACGGCGAGCACGAGCAGGATGATGACAACGGCAGGCACGGCCGAAGAGCCTAGGTGGCTGCTGAAGTAGTGGGAGCATCCTCGTTTCGGGAATGATTCTCGGGTAGGGTTGGGTGTGGCTTTGGGATCGGTTTCGGGGCAGGCGCGGTTCGAGAATCCTCGGGAGGTGCTTGGGGATCGTCTGGTTGGGTTGTACCGGTTTTTGGCGGTGGAGGGTGGCCGGTTGTTCGGTGATGGCTATTTCGCGGATTTGTATACGCGGTCGCGTTTGGGTCGTCCGACGGTCCCGGCAAGGGTGTTGGCTACGGTGATGGTGTTGCAGGCGTTTGAGGGTTTGTCGGATCGTGAGGCAGTTGATCGTCTGGGTCGGGATTTGGCGTGGCAGGCGGCGTGTGGGGTGGATGTTGGTCATGAGGCGTTTCATGCGACGGTGTTGGTTGGGGTTCGGAACCGGTTGCGGGGGTCGGATCGTCCGAGACGGTTTCTTGATGACACCAGGGTGATGGCGCGTGAGTCGGGGGTGATGCGTGATCGGGTGCGGGTGTTGGACTCGACGCCGATCTATGACGCGGTGAGTACGCAGGACACGATCACGCAGCTCCGTGCGGCGATCCGCAAGATGCTCGCGGTGTTGCGCCTTGACTACCCGGTGTTGGCGGTGGCGGCGAGGGCGGCGTGTAGTCGGGATGATGAGTACGTGTCGCCGGGCCGTCCGCCGTGTGACTGGGATGACCGTGAAGCGAAAGAGCTCCTGGTGGATGCGCTCGTGCGTGACGCGCTCGCGGTGCTCGAGGTTCTTGATGGTGAAGTCATGAGCGGTGGAGCAGCTGATGCCGTTGATCTGCTGGCGGTGGTCGCCGGCCAGGATGTCGTGATGGGTGACGACGGCCGGTTCCGGATCGTGCGGGCCGTGGCCCGTGACCGGGTCATCTCTACTGTGGATCCGCAGGCCCGTCACGGTCACAAGAGCCGTAGTCGTCGTTTCGATGGTTACAAAGGCCATGTCTCGGCCGATCCGGACTCCGAGATCATCGACAACGTCACTGTCACCCCGGCCAACATCGCCGACCAGGCCGCTGTCGATGAACTCCTCAATCTCGACGATGACACTGCGGCCACCGACGAGACCATCGACGACGAGACCATCGACGGTAATGGCACGGCTACTGACAATATTGATGAGACGGCGGACATCAGTGACTGTGACAGCGGTGATGCGGACCGGAAGCCTGTAGCGATGGGGGATAGTGCCTACGCCGGAGCGGAGCTTCGCGAACGTCTCGAAAAGCACGGCTACCGCGTGAAGGCGAAGGTGCCGCCGGCATCGAACCGTGACGGGCTGTTCTCCAAAGACGACTTCACGATCGATCTCGAAACCGAAACGGTGTGGTGCCCGGCCGAGTTCGACACCCCGATACGCCGCCATCCAGACGGCACCGGCACCGCATCATTCGGCGACATGTGCCACCGATGCCCGCTCCGTGAACGCTGCACCACCGCCACCGCCGGACGCACCATCAACATCAGCGTGCACGAAGCCCGCATGCAACAAGCCAAGACCGAACAAGCCAACCCCGACTGGAAGGCCGACTACCGGGCGACTCGACCCAAAATCGAACGCAAGATCGGTCACCTCACCCGACGTTTACACGGCGGCCGTCGAGCCCGATGCCGCGGCACCGCCCGCGTCCTCACCGACTTCATCACCCGCGCCGCCGCCATCAACCTCCAACGCCTCGCCACCCTCGGCCTCCACCACGACACCACCTGGACCATCGCAACCACATGAACCCAGGGCCACCCGAAACCCCCGACCAACAGCCCTACAAGCCCCGACACACGCCCTCCCGCCGCGTCTCGCCCTCCCCGCCCGCGAAACCGCGTCCCCACGAAGCCAACCTGGAACCGCTCCGACCGCCCCACGCCACACAACAAACGACACGAACCCCCGAACCACACGTACTTCAGCAGCCACCTAGGAGACGTACCGCTCGCTCTCGGCCCGCGCACCTCGGCTCGAAATGTGCGTCCGGAGGGCGATTTCCGCCCGAGGTGCGCGGGCCTCACGCCCGAGGTGCGCGGGCCTCACGCCCGAGGTGCGCGGATCCGAACGGGCAAGGGGGGCGCGCTTGGGCGCGCGCTGCTCGCCGACGGGTTGGGCGCGCCAACGGTCCGCCGGGTCGCGCAACCCGATGGACTGCGAGCCCGACCGCGCCGACCGCGACCGGCGGCTCGGCTCGTACACTCGCCGCCATGTCAGACCCGAGGGCAGCCGTCCCCACCCCGCACATCGAGGCCCCGGCGGGCGCCATCGCTGAGCGGGTACTCCTACCGGGCGACCCGTTGCGGGCGCAGTGGATCGCCGAGAACTACCTCATCGACGCGCAGTGCTACAACCGGGTGCGCGGGATGCTCGGCTTCACGGGCATCGTCGAGGGTGTGCGCGTCAGCGTGCAGGGCACGGGCATGGGCATGCCGTCCATATCGATCTACCTCACCGAACTGCTCCGCTTCTACGGCGTGCACACCGCCATCCGCATCGGCTCGTGCGGCGCGCTGCAGGAGTCGGTCCAACTGCGTGACGTGCTCCTGGCCATAAGCACACATACGACTAGCGCCATGAACCGACGGCACTTCCACGGCATCGACTACGCGCCGGCCGCGAACTTCGAACTGCTCGCGGCGGCACATCGCATCGCGGTCGAACGGGGTCTTCCGGCCAAGGTCGGTCCGATCCTCACGTCCGACTCGTTCTATGACGACGATATGGCCACATACGAACTGCTCGGCGAGCACGGCACGCTCGGTGTGGAGATGGAAGGCGCAGCGCTGTACACGATCGCCGCGCGTGAGGGCGCCCGGGCGCTGTGCATGGCGACGGTGACCGACCATCTGAAGCGCCCCGACGAGGTGATGAGCGCCGAGGACCGCCAGCACTCACTTCGCGAGATGGTCGAACTCGCCTTGGCGACGCTGATCGCCACGGCCTGAGCTCGATGGCGCCGGGTGGCGCCGGGTGGCGCAGAGGCCTTATTCCCCGACCGAGAGGGCCTGCTTCGGGCAAAGCTTGACGGCCTGCTCGACCTTGGCCCGCAACTCCTCACCGGGCTCGTCGACGAGCACGTAGAGGAAGTCGTCGTCGCGCACCTCGAACACCTCGGGCGCGATGGCCATGCACATCGCATTGCTCTCACACTTGTCGTAGTCGACGATCACCCGCATGTGCCCTCCCGGACTGGAAACTGTGGAAGAGGATAGGTGTCGGTACGATCGCCGGATGGAACCCCGCCAGAGCCTGTCCGTCGACGAGATCCAGCTCTCCGAGCTCGACTTCTGGGCCCGCCCACTCGACGAGCGCGAAGGGGCGTTCCTGACACTGCGCACCGAGAAGCCACTGGGCTTCTTCGCCGAGCCGGACACCAGCGAGATCGGCATCCCACCGGGTCCGGGCTACTACGCCGTCACCAAGTACCAGGACATCATCGACATCAGCAGGCAGCCCGAGTTGTTCTGCTCGGGTCAGGGCGCCACGTCGATCGCCGACGTCCCCGAATCGTTCAACGAGTTCTTCGGCTCGATGATCAGCATGGACGACCCGCGCCACGCCCGGCTTCGCAAGATCGTGTCGGCCGCATTCACGCCCCGCATGCTGAAGAAGGTCGAGGACAACGTGCAGGTCGCGGCCGCGGCGATCGTCGACGACGTGCTGGCAAAGGGCGGCGGCGACTTCGTCACCGAGGTCGCCGCACGCCTGCCGCTGAAGGTCATCTGCGACATGATGGGCATCCCGGAGGCCGACTACGAGACGGTCTTCACCCGATCGAACGTGATCCTCGGCGGCGCCGACCCGGAGTACGTCGACCAGAGCAATCCGAACGAGATCATCACCGCGCTCCTGACTGCGGGCGGCGACCTCCATCAGCTCGTGAGCGACCTCGGAAAGTTCCGGCGCGAGAACCCGACCGACGACCTCACATCCGCACTCGTGAATGCGAACGTCGATGGCGAGACGCTCACCGACCAGGAGCTCGGCTCGTTCTTCATCCTGCTCGTCGTGGCCGGCAACGAGACCACCCGCAACGCCATCTCGCACGCGCTCAACCTGCTGACCATCAACCCCGACCAGAAGGCACTGCTGCTGGCCGACTACGAAGGGCGGTCCGCCGCCGCGGTGGAGGAGATCGTGCGGGTCGCTGCGCCGGTC
>JAYUDQ010000180.1:0-2358 GCA_043739745.1 Acidimicrobiia bacterium
ATCCGCCACGAGGGGGCCCTCACGCTCAGCGGGTGGCGAGTGCTGTACGGGCCGGAGCGCTTCTTCCGTGGACGTGACCTGGCGGGGGAACTGCAGACCATCATCAGCCGTGGCACGTTCCCGGTCGAGGCCGCCGTCGGGCTGCGACTGCTCGGCTACGACGTTGCGCTCGACCCCTCGGCCCGCCCGACCACCGATGACGACGCGGCCTTCGCATTCGCGCTGGCCCTCGGCGAGACCGACGCGATCACCGCCGCGCTTCGCGATCCAGAACGTCGCTTCGCCGCTGCGCAGCGCCTCGCCGAGACCGGGCAGGGCGCGCCCCTCCAGGAGACCATCGCCACGATGTCGGAAGCCGAGCTCGTTGCCGTGCTCGAGGCATTCCCCCGCGACTCAGTACAGCCGACGCTGCACGATCCGCTTCTGCGGTTGGCCGAGGCAACGGCCAATGAACGCGTCCGCGCGTCGGCGGTGACGATGCTCGTGGCCGAGGGCCGCTTCGACACGCACCAGTACGGCGTGTCCGAACTCGCCGAGACCGGCAAGCTGCGAGACGATTTCGTGCCCTCGGTCTGGACCCTCGTCGGCACCGACGAGCTTCGTCACGAACTGCTGCGCTTCGCCGAGGAGCAGCTGAAGAAGCGTGGTGACGACGGCCTGCACGCGTTTGTGCTGGGCGTGATGTTCGGCGCGTGGTCGGCCAAGGTCCGGGCCGAGGCGTGGTGGGGGCTGCGGCGCTGGTACACGTCGATCGAGTACGCGTCCGAGGGCCCGCTGGTGATGGAGACCGGCGCAATCGAGCGGTTCTTCCCCAGCGTGGCAGCGTTCTTCGAACGCTTCGGTGTGCTCCTCAACGACCGCGAGACGTTGGCGGAGCTGACGCTGCAGGAGAAGCTCGCCTCGATGCTGCGCTACGCACCGGCCGATGCGCTGCCGGCGCTCCTGCAGGTGCAGCCGGCATGGACACGACTGCACGCGATCCTCGTGCGCACGCTGCATGATGTCGATATCCGCCTCGATATGCGGTCCTCGATCGTGCGCTTCTTTGAGCTCGTCGCTGGTATCGACGTCGCCCGGCGGACGACTGTGATTGCCGATCTTGCCTCCGTCACCGAGGACGCCGTGCCCGATCTCGCCTATGAGGCAAGATCGACCGCAGCAAGGATTATTGAACGTTTCGCAGAACCGCGTTTCGCAGAACCAGGGCGCGAGAGCCGGTCATACGGCGACGACTGAAGGGCGGCGGACGGTTCCGCTGAGTTTGGGAACCCCTGATTCTGGGCACAACGTTGTCGGGTCGTCGTCCGGCTCGGTCCTCATCCTCGCCCAACCTCCAGAAACGAGACCACCATGTACATCGGAAGCGGAATCCTCGTCACCGTCCTCATAGTCCTGGCCATCATCTTCTTCGCGAAACGCGTCTAGGCACCTGCACCCATTCGACATGCCCCGGCTACCAAGACGGGCTAGAAGAAGTGCATGCTGGAGTCCGCCCGGGTCGATCGCTGGACGTGGGCGGTGCGTCTGTACAAGACCCGCTCGCTGGCCGCAGCCGCGTGCGAGAGCGGCCACGTGACCGTGAACGGCGCAACGGTGAAGCCTTCGGCGAAGGTGCGCGTCGGTGACCGGGTGGAAGCCCGTGTCGGCCAGTGGCACCGGGTCGTCGAAGCGGTACAGGTCATCGACACACGGGTCAGCGCCGCGAGAGCGGCCGACTGCGTGATCGACCGGAGTCCGCCACCACCCGAACGCGAGCAACCGCTGGGTGTCCCAACACGGGAACGCGGAAGCGGTCGGCCCACGAAACGAGATCGCCGCGTGCTCGACCAACTACGGGGCGAGAACGACAAGTTCGCGCAGGAGACCCCGACCGCCGCACTGCGAGCCGAGCGCGATCAGCGGTGATCGTCCGTGACGCTTCGGCTGCTCTGGAACCGCTCCTCGCCACAGAGGTCGGCCAGAAGGTGGCGCGTCGGCTTCACGGGCCCGAGGCGATCAGCGCCCCACAACTCCTGATCATCGAGTGCCTGCAGGTGCTCCGACGAGCTGAGCATCGACACGTCATCGACCCCGCCACGGCCGGTGAGCTGGTGGCTGACCTTCTCGAACTCGACATCGAGCTCTACGATCACAGGTTGGTCGCCCGACGAGTCTGGGAACTGCACGACAACCTCTCCGCCTACGACGCGACATACATCGCGTTGAGCGAGCTGTTCGGGGCTGCGCTCGTCACCACCGACCCAAAGCTCGCTGGCGCTCCAGGCAACCATGCGCTCATCGAACTGATCCGCACCGATTAATAGGGACCTCTTCTACGCCATGTGCGCTGACCACGTTGCCAACATGACCGACAGTTGG
>JAYUDQ010000181.1:0-2357 GCA_043739745.1 Acidimicrobiia bacterium
TCGAAGGAGGCCCTGTACCGGGAGGTGTTCGAACACCATGTCGCGGCCTGGTTCGCAGGCGTCGATGTGGCCACGAAGCAGCCGCTCGACGGCTGGGCGAAGGTCGAGAACGTCATTCAGGCGTCATTCCTGTTCTTTGCCCTGAACCCTGAGTTCGTGCGCCTCGTGCGGCGGGAGGCCCTGGCCGGCGAACGGCGCATCGGCATCAACCTCGGTGAGGCGCTTCGCCCCGGCATGGCGCGGGCGTGTGCGTTCTTCGAGCGGGAGATGAGCGCCGGGCGCTTCCGTCGTCACGACCCTGAACAGCTGCTGCTGACCGGCTACGGAGCTCTCCTCACGTACTTCAGCGATCTCCCGTTCATCGAGTCGCTGATCGGGCGCGATCCGCTCGACCCGATCGAGCTCGAGCACCGTTTTGCGCATCTGCGATCGTTCTTCCTCGCTGCGCTCGAGCCGCCGGCGCACTGATCGCACGAAGCGCGGATGCTCGCATGGACCGGGATATTGCGTTCCCGGCCCAGCCCGGCCTGCGATGGTGCGACTTCAGCCGCCGGACGTCCAGCGCATCGACCTCGAAGTCGCGACGTAGCGATGCCACTGCGACAACGGCGTGACGCGGATTTCGATCGTGATCGATCCTGCCGACGACGTGACGAAGCGTTCGCCGGAGAACGTGACTGGCAATTTCGGCGTCCACACCAGCGGCGCCCGTCCAGTCGCGGTGGATTTCGCGCCGGTCGTATTGGCCGTCGCTCCGATGATGCGACAGCCGTTGTGGGCTGCGGCCACGCGCGTGTCAATGAAGGTGGGGTAGGCCATCACCGCGACGACTTGACGGTCGGAGGCCATCGTCACTCCAGCCGCGGCCGCTGCGGCCTGGATGGTTGCGTAGTCCTTCGTTACCGGACGGGCAGCTGCGACGGTGTCACCGGTCGTCTTGCCGGCTGAGGGGCAGGATCTTGTCGACGCTGTTCCGACGTCCGCCGTGACGACGAGGACCGTGGCGGCCACGGACGCGATGGCGATGGCGATGCGGACTGTTTTCATGGGTCGCTCCTTCGGAACTCTGTGTCCTCCCGCTCTACACCGAAACGTGGCCGTATCGGATATTGCATCGGCAACCTTCGAATGACTGCCGATTTCAACGCCGATTCTGAATACGGTGTCCTCGATTGCTTCCCACTCGTCCGTCGAGACGATGACGGCGGTGGGCCACCCGTTCGTGGCGATCAATACGTACTCGTCAAACTCCCGACCTCGGCGATGAGCGCGCTGAATGACCCCTCGCGCCTCAGCCAGAGTCACGGATCTCAACTCCATGTAGCTATATCGTGGAGAGCGCCGACAGCGCCTCCCGGGCCTTCCGCATGGCCGACGGTAGGCTCCCGCCCCTGATGTCGACCAGCCCGGGGCGCACCCTTTCCGAAGCCGATTCCAAACGGCGTCTCGCCGAGTTCGGGGTCCCCTTCGCCCCCGAACGCGTGGTCAGCGACACTGCATCTGCAGTCGCAGCCGCGGACGCCATTGGCTACCCGGTGGTCGCCAAGCTGTGCGGCGACGCCATTGCCCACAAGACCGAGCGTGGCCTCGTGAAACTGAACCTTCGTGACGCCGCCTCGGTCGGGCATGCCGCCGACGAACTGTTCGGGGCAGCCACGCCGTCTGACGGCGAGGTGACCGTGCTCGTGGCTCCGATGCTGCGGGCCACCAGGGAGCTCATCGCCGGCCTCTCCCATGACCCGCAGTTCGGTATGACCATTGTGCTCGGTGTCGGTGGCGTGCTCGCCGAAGCAGTCGAGGATGTGGCCATTCGGCTCGTGCCGATCGACCGCGCCGACGCGCTCGAGATGATCGGCGATCTGCGCACGGCCAAGCTCCTCGGCCCGTTCCGGGGGGAGCCGGCAGTCGACCGTGATCGCCTCGCCGACTTGCTCCTCGGCCTCTCGCAGGCGGCCGTGGCCGATCCGTCGATCCTGTCTGCGGACTGCAACCCCGTGATGATCGTCGATGGTCGCCCGATCGCGGTCGACGCGCTCGTGGAGGTGCGAGCCTGATGGCGTCGTTCGATCAAGCCCGTATGCAGCCGGTCAGCGATGGAGCGGAGCGGTCGCGCATGCAGCAGTTCCTGGCACTGTTCGAGCCGCGGGGTGTCGTCGTCGCCGGAGCCTCGAGCCACCCCGGCAAGTTCGGGTTCGTCGCCCTCCAGAACATCCTCGCCAACGGCTATGCGGGGAGGGTGTTCGCCACCAATCGGGAGCGCATCGAGGTGCTGGGCATCCAGACCGTCGCCGATCTCGACGAGATCCCTGACGGGCAGGCCGACCTGCTCTTCGTGTGCACCCCAGCTTCCACGAACC
>JAYUDQ010000182.1:0-6253 GCA_043739745.1 Acidimicrobiia bacterium
ACGAGTGGCCGGCGCATCTCGAGCGCAGTACGTGCTGCCTCCGCAATCAGTGCGCCGTCGCCCTCGCTGAGCGCACCACGCCGTTCGTTCCCGTCGATGGCGAAGACCACGACCTCACGTCCGTCGAGGCGACCATCGAGGTTCGTGAGACCAGCGGTGACGGTGCCCCGGTGCCGAGCACGGATCTGTGTGGAGAACGAGAGACCGAGAGGAGGCACCGTCGCGGAAGGGGCAGCAGCCATTGCCTGTCACCGTACCCGTCTCGACCCGTCCGAGCCGCCCGCGGGCTCAGTTTCGGATCGTCGGCAACCGGCGATGTCCCAACGGACGGGTCAGGCCACGGACAGCGCGGCGCCGGCGATGGCGTCGGCGCACGCCTCACCCCGCTCGGCAATGCGCTCGGCGGTGACCTTGGCCCGCTCGGTGACCCGCTTGGCCATGCGGCCGATGCGCTCGATGCGGCTGATCAGCTTCTCGCGGGCTTTCTCCGCCTCGGCACTGAGCCCTTCGAGCTTGTCGACGGCCCAGTGGCGCATGACCACCGGCTGAAGGATCTGGTCATGGTGGAGCTCGAGGTTGTAGATCCCTGCGGCGGCGATCGCCGCAGCATGGTCGGCGAACCCGATGATCCCTGTCCCCGGCATCTCGAACTCGCGCACCTGGCGCTCGATGGCGATGACGACCTTGGATGGATCGACGGTCAGGGCGGCCGTGGCGAGGTCCCGGTAGAACAGGTAGTGGAAGTTCTCGTCGGCAGCGACGCGGCTGAGCACCTCGTAGCCGGCGGCCGCCGCGGGATGGTCGCTCGACGCGTCACGAAGCATCTTGCCGGTGTTGCGATGAGCGATGCGGGTGGCGAGCTCCTGCATCGCCACGTAGACGACCCCGTCGGCTGCGCTGTCCGGCTCGGGTACCTGACCGCCCGACATCTGCGCCATGCGGGCGTCTTCGAGGGTGACTGGGTCGATGGCCCGGGTGACGGTGAGGTAGTCGCGGATCGCGATGGCGTGGCGGTTCTCCTCCGCTGTCCATCGGTGCGACCAGGTACGCCAGACACCGTCGCGCCCGAACATCCGGTCGATCGTGGCGAAGTAGTACGGCAGGTTGTCCTCGGTCAGCAGATTCACGAACAGCGCACTGCGGATTGCGTCCGGCATGGGGAACTCGTTCGGATCCCAGGCCTCGCCGGCCTCGAAGTCGCGACCCAGGCTCCACGGCACGACGTCGTGCGGGTACCACGTCTTCGTAGTCGCGAGATGGCGCTCGAGGAGCGTTTCGGCGGTAGGGGTGAGCTCGTTGAGGAGGGAGAGATCGTCCACGATGTCCAGCCTACCTACTAGTCGGTAGGCTGGCGAACTACGGAAGTCGACTTCCGTAGTGGGGCACTAGCCCTCACCTGGCATATCTGTGTCAACGATTAAAGACATTCGCACAAACTGTTGGAGCGATGCTTTGCGGAACTTGTACGATATTTTCACAAGCACGACGGATCGGCCCTCCCCCCGGGCCGGTCCGTCGTTTTGTTTGTGCCCGTAGCCGGGCTCAAGCCCCTGGCAGGATGTCGTCGGCGGGACTGTCGTCGCTGAGCATGCGCTGGATACGGGCCGGAACCCCGGCGACGAACGCGTCGGGCGGCACATCATCGGTGACCACTGCGCCTGCAGCCACGACCGCGCCGGCGCCGATGCGCACGCCGGGGAGCACCGTCGCGCCGAGCGCGACCCATGCACCACGCTCGATCACGACGGGTTCGGCGACGGAATCGGGCCGGCAGCGCCGATCGTGCCCGCCCAGGCGATGGCTGGCCGTGTAGATGCGGACGAACGGCCCGATGGTCACGTCGTCTTCGATCGTCACCGCGCCATCGAGGTTGATGACCACCCCCGTGCTGATCACGACGTGCTCTCCCACCTGCAAACGGTCGACGAAGCCGCGAGCCCCCGTCGGCAGGTGGAGGTTGCCCATGATCCATGCCGACTTCGCGATGCGGAGCCCGGCGAGCCGGTAGATGCGACTGCGCAGCGACGCACTGGCGAAATCCGGGATAAGACCGGCGATGACGTTGGCGAACCGGAACCGCAGCTGACCGACATGGGCCGAGTGCGCCGCCACGCGTGAGACGTTCACAGCGACCCGACTCGTCATCACCTGATCCTACGGCCCGGGTCGTGCGGCCCGATCTCCTCCTTCAGCGTGTCGGCTTCGCTGCCTGGGCGGCTCGGATGAGATTCAACGCCCCACCCGCACGGAACCACTCGATGTGCTCCGGGCTCATCGTGTGGTTGCACAGGATCGTGTCGATGGTGCCGTCGGCCTGGTGCAGCTCAACGGTGACGGCGACGTCCGGCGTGAGATCTGCCAGTCCGACGATCGAGATGCGGGTGTCCTTGCCGACCTTCTCCCAGTCGGCCGGGTCGGCGAATGTGAGCGGCAGCACGCCCTGCTTCTTCAAGTTCGTCTCGTGGATCCGGGCGAAGCTGCGGGTGATGATGGCCGCCGCGCCTCGGTAGCGGGGCTCCATTGCGGCGTGCTCACGGGAGCTGCCCTCGCCGTAGTTCTGGTCGCCGATGGCGATCCACGAGCGGCCCTCGGTGCTCCATCGCTTGGCCAGGTCCGGAATCATCAACTCGTCGCCCGCGAAGGTGTCGTAGCCCGTGCCCGGCGTATCGGTGAAGGCGTTGTTGACGCCGATGAAGAGGTTGCCGGAGATGTTCTCGAGATGGCCCCGGTACTTGAGCCATTTGCCGGCCATCGAGATGTGGTCGGTGGTGCACTTGCCGCGGGCCTTCATGAGCACGGGCAGGAGGGAGAAGTCCTTGCCGTCCCATACCGGGAATGCGTCGAGCAGCTGCAGGCGGTCGCTCGTCGGGCTGACCGAGACCGACACGCCGCTGCCGTCCTCCGGCGGGGCGATGAAGCCGGCCTCGCCCGACTCGAAACCCTTCGAAGGGAGCTTGTCCCCGAACGGTTCGGCCAGCTTCACCTGGGTGCCGTCGGTGGCCGTGAGTGTGTCCGTGATTGGGTTGAAGTCGAGCGTGCCCGCGAGTGCGTATGCCATCACCGTCTCGGGCGAGGCGACGAACGAGTACGTCGTCGCGTAGCCGTCGTTGCGCTTCGGGAAGTTGCGGTTGTACGAGTTGAGGATCGTGTTCGGGGTGCCGTCCTCCATGTCGTCGCGCTTCCACTGGCCGATGCAGGGACCGCAGGCGTTGGCCAGCACGGTGGCGCCGATGGCCTCGAGGTCGGCCAGCAGGCCGTCGCGCTCGATCGTGGCGCGTACCCGCTCCGAGCCGGGGGTGATCAGCAACGGGCTCTTCACGGTAAGGCCAGCGGCGGCTGCCTGGCGGGCGATCGAGGCGGTGCGAGTGATGTCCTCATAGGACGAGTTCGTGCACGAACCGATCAGCGCGCTGGAGATCTGGAGCGGCCAACCGGCTGCTTTCGCGTGGTCGCCGATCTCGGACACCGTGTGCGCCAGGTCCGGCGTCATCGGGCCGTTGATCCGCTGCGCGAGCGTGTCGAGGTCGATCTCGACGACGCGGTCGAAGTACTTCTCCGGGTAGGCCAGCACATCATCATCTGCGCGCAGAAGATCTGCGTGCTTATCGGCAAGGTCGGCGATGCTCTCGCGGCCCGTGGCCTTCAGGTAGAGCGACGTCTCGTCGTCGTGGCCGAACAGCGAGCAGGTGGCGCCGATCTCGGCACCCATGTTGCAGATGGTGGCTCGGCCGGTGGCGCTGATGGCGGCGACGCCGGGGCCGAAGTACTCGACGATGGCGCCCGTGCCGCCCTCGACGGTGAGGATGTCGGCAACCCGCAGGATGACGTCCTTGGCCGATGTCCAGCCGCTGAGGCTGCCGGTGAGCTTCACGCCGATGAGCTTCGGGTAGCGCACGCCGAACGGCAGGCCGACCATCACGTCGACGGCATCTGCGCCGCCCACGCCGATGGCGATCATGCCGAGACCGCCCGCGTTGGGGGTGTGGCTGTCGGTGCCGATCATCATGCCGCCGGGGAACGCGTACTGCTCGTAGACGACCTGGTGGATGATGCCCGAACCGGGCTTCCAGAAGCCGACGCCGTACTTGGCCGAGACGCTGCTGAGGAACGCGTAGACCTCGGCGTTCACATCGTTGGCGACGGCAAGGTCGGTGTCGGCACCGAGGCGGGCCTCGATGAGGTGGTCGCAGTGGACCGTTGCCGGCACGGCTACTTGTGGCAGTCCGGCTGTCATGAACTGGAGAAGTGCCATCTGGGCCGTCGCATCCTGCATGGCGACGCGGTCGGGGAAGAAGTCGCCGTAGGTCTTGCCGCGATCGAACCCATCGGTCTCGGCGTTCTGCATGTGGCCGAAGAGGATCTTCTCGGCGAGGGTCATCGAGCGACCGAGTCGGCGACGGCCGATGGCGACGTTCGTACCGAGCTTGGCGTAGACGCTCTCGATGAGTGCGAGGGGGGTGTTGGCGGCGACCTTGGACATGTTCTTACGGCTCCTCCGGTGCGGGTTCGCGAGCGACAGCAGCTTCGCGAGCGTTCGTTTCGTCGTGGAGCAGTATTGCGCATGACGTAGACAAGTGCAAGACAAGTTGGGAGATCTGCGGTAGGGTTCCGCTGCATGGCCGGCACCCGTGATGTGCGCTACTTGGCGATCGCTGATGCCCTGCGGGCGCGCATCGGCGACGACGAGTTCCGCGCCGGGCGACTGCTGCCGAGCGAGTCCGAGTTGTCGAAGCAGTACGGCGCGAGCCGGGTCACGGTCCGCAAGTCGCTGGAGGCGTTGCGCGACCAGGGCCTGGTCGACTCCCGGCAGGGCTTCGGCTGGTTCGTGGCCGCCGACCCGCTGCGCCAGACGCTCGGGCGGCTGGGCACGTTGGAGGGACAGCTGGCCGAGGGCGGGGTGAACGCCGAGCGGCGCATCATCGAGTTCGGCTTCGTCACCGCTCCCCGGCACGTCGCTGCGGTCCTCGGGACGACCGCCGTGCTTCAGGTGCGGCGGCTGAACTTGGCCGACGGCGCGCCGTTCGCCCGGGTGACCGTCTGGGTTCCGGACGACCTGGCCGGCGAACTGTCGCGCACACTCGTCGAACGGTCGTCGTTCTACGAGAACCTGCCCGTCACGCTGGGCGGGGCGACGCAGACGATCGGCGCGACGGCCATGTCCGAGGCGGACGCGGCCTTGCTCGAGGTGCCGGTCGGCTCGCCGGCGCTGCGCTGCGAGCGGGTCACGCGCGACGTCGCCGGCCGAGCGGTGCTGTTCAGCGAGTTCATCTTCCCCGGCCATCGCACCGAGTTCGTCGTCGAGCTGCCGCACGCGGAGGCCTCGATCGCGCCGACCGGGCTGCGGCTGGTGGAGTAGTGGTGGCGGGTCCGGTCCACGATCGACATGCCCTCGTTGCTTCCCTTTTGGGAAGCACTGTTGGCGGCCGCAGGGGCAACAATGAGATCCGTGGCGAGTCGCCGGAGCAGCACGTCCTCCCGACTGGACCATCTGCGTTCGTCGAAGCGAGGCTCGTCCAAGCGCCAGGCCCGGCATGAGTCGCCGCCGTCCCCGGAGGTGTCGGAGTCCGAGCCGGTCGATCGTCTGCAATCCCTGCTCGGCAACCGGGCGCTCGCTGCTGCCGTCCGTTCGGTCGCCGTTGCGCCGGCCGCGGCGACGGACGCGCCGCCGATGGCCAGCCGCATGGTGCACCGCGAGCCCGACCCGGCGGGCAAGCGTGCGAAGGCTCCGACCGACGAATCGCCGCCGACGGCGACGTCCGGCCCGGGATGGAGGCGACTCAGCAACGGCGTGATCATCACCGACATCGAGCGCTTCCTCCACGCCGCGCCGCCCAAGCTGAAGCGCGGCCCGAGTGTGGCGGTCTGGTTGAAGGACAAGCTCCCCCACATCGCATCAGCCTTGAGTGCCGAGCAGATCGCGCAATGGCAGCTCGCGGTCGACCATCAACTTGCCATCACCGATGCGCAGCGCTGGGTGGACGAGGCGATTCGCGAACGCCGACTGGCCGATGGGACGTTCCTCGATTGGAAGCAGCGCCTCGAGAAGAGCATCCCGCCGTCCGGGCCTCTCACGGTGGATCTCGACATCGCCCGGCTGCTCGACCCAGGCATCCTCGAGGTCACCGCGGACATCCAGGCCGAGCTGGCCTTCCGCAAGGGCGCGATCGCCCGGCTGACATCGGGATCGTGGAAGCTCCCGACGATGCGCCCCGACGACCAGGTCGGAACGCTCCCGATCCCGGGGCGCAACACC
>JAYUDQ010000183.1:0-2355 GCA_043739745.1 Acidimicrobiia bacterium
TCACGTCGATCCGGCAGGAGCTCCCGGATCGCCTGGCGGAAACCCACCCGGGATGGGAGTCCGACGAGCCGCGCCAGCCTCGGCTCGGGCGGCACCGACGAGATCTCGCGGACGGCCTGATCCACGACGAAGTCTGCGCGCAGACGAACCTCGCACTCGCCAATGATGCTCGGTCGACCGCGATCGTCAGTCAGGAGGTCGCGACCGCGACCGAGGAGCACGACATCGCCCAGCGGACCGTCCGGGCGGTGACCGTCGACGGTCGTCGTGCGCCGGACCGAACGCGTGCCACGCGCCGGCGTCGTCGCAGCCGGCCCGGCCAGTCCGGGAAAGAGGATTCGTGCCATCGGCAGGCCGGCGTCAGGACGTCGGGTGTTCCAGCGAGGCGAACCATTCCTTGCCCGAAAGGGAGGCGAGGGCCTCGAGTGCTAGCCCGGTGTGCAGGTCCTCGGCCATGGCACGGCGGATCGGACGGACCAACGTGTGGCGGGTGTTGCGCAGGAGAACGGGGTTGCACGCAGCGAGTCGGGCGGCGAGCTCGTACGCGCGATCGAGGATTGTGTCGGCGGGGACCACCTCGGCGACGACACCGAGGTCGGCCGCCTCCTGCGCAAAGAGCTTGCGGCCCATCAGGAGGAACGCTCGGCCACGGTTGGGTCCGAGCAGCAGCGGCCAGATGACCTGCATGCTGTCGCCCGGCACCATGCCCATCGGGAAGTGCGCGAGGTCCTGGAAGTAGGTCTCGGGTGTGGCCAGCACGATGTCGCCGAGCACGGCGATCTCGGAGTGGACGACCACCGGGCCGTTGACGGCGACGATGACGGGGACCTCGATGTCCAGGAGCTGGTTCACCAGCCGGTTCCCCTCCCAGATCGTCCGGTCCCAATTGGTGGCCGTCGTTTCGCCACGCGGCAACACCGTTGTCGCCGGGCCGTCGAGCAGCGCAATGAACGAGTCGCCGGTGCCCGTGATCACGACAACACGATTGTCCCGGTCTGAGGCGATGGCGGCGAACAGCTCGGCGAGTTCGCGGTGCGGCCGACCGCCCCACCACAGCGACTGTCCCTTGGAGTGGAGTCGGACCGTGAGAACGCCCGCGGCGTCACGATCAACCACGGCGGTTGTGAAGCGGTCCTTGTATTCATCGAGGTTCATGGCTGCAATTCACTTTCCCATTCGGCGGTAGTGAGCACCCGGCCCCGCGAAGGGAAGTAGTGCCCGATCAGCGCGTCGTGCAGAACGGCATCGCCATCGGCGCATCCGTCTCGCAGCACGACGACCCGGAAGTCGCGGTCGACTGCCTCGACGAGGGTCGACAGCACGACCCCGCTCGTGACGAGTCCCGCCAGTACGACGGTCTCGACCCCAAGGCCCCGGAGGATCACCTCGAGGTCACTTCCTGCGAAGGCGCTCACCCTCCGCTTGGTCACCACGATGTCGTCCGGGCCGGTCGCGACGAGCGGATGGATTGCAGAAGCGACGTCCACCTCCCCGAGCCCGCCCGAGGCGACAATCGGCCCGAACAGCTCGTTGCGCAAGGCGACCTCCGGATAGCCCCTGCGAAATGCTATGCGGACATATATGACGGGGATGCCGGCAGTTGTCGCTGCGTCGCGGGCCCGCACCCAATTCGCTAGCAGCGATGCGTCGTGAAAGCGATCAACGAGGCGCACCATCAGATCGAGCAGCAGGAGGCAGCGCGTCTCCGGCGCACGGGTCGGCACGGAAGAAATCACGCGAAGCCGTGCTCGAGCAACTCTTCCGCCCAGTGGCAGGCGACATGATGGCCGGGCCCGATCTCCCGAAGCGCAGGCGTCTCCGTGTCGCAGCGTTCGGCACGGCGGTTCGGGCAGCGGGTCGCGAAACGGCAGCCGGGCTGCGGGTTGGTCTGGTCGGGCGGTTCGCCGGTGAGCACGATCCGTTCGCGCTGCCTCTGCAGGACGGGGTCAGGCAGCGGTATCGCTGACAGGAGCGACCGCGTGTAGGGGTGGCTCGGCGCATCGAAGATCTCGTCGCGGTCGGCCATCTCGACGAGCTTGCCGGCGTACATGATCGCGATGCGGTGCGAGATGTGACGCACGACGGAGAGGTCGTGGGCGATGAACAGGTAGGCCAGGCCGAGCTCGTCCTGGAGGTCTTTCAGGAGGTTCACGACCTGCGCCTGGATGGACGTGTCCAGTGCCGCCACCGGCTCGTCGGCGACGATGAACTGGGGGTTCACGGAGAGGGCTCGGGCGATGCCGATGCGCTGGCGCTGCCCGCCCGAGAAGGCATGCGGGTAGCGGTTGATCGCATCGGGTGGGAGACCGGTCTGCGCGAGGAGCTCAGCCACTCGGGGTCGGGCTTCGCGCGCGT
>JAYUDQ010000184.1:0-6219 GCA_043739745.1 Acidimicrobiia bacterium
TGATCATGGTAAGACGACGTTGACGGCGGCGATTACGAAGACGTTGCATGAGCATAATCCGTCGACGGCGTTTACGCCGTTTGATCAGATTGATAAGGCGCCTGAGGAGAAGGCGCGTGGTATTACAATTTCGATTGCGCATGTGGAGTATGAGACGGATAATCGTCATTATGCGCATGTGGATATGCCTGGTCATGCGGATTATGTGAAGAATATGATTACGGGTGCGGCGCAGGTTGATGGTGCGATTTTGGTGGTGGCGGCGACGGATGGTCCGATGCCGCAGACGCGTGAGCATGTGTTGTTGGCGCGTCAGGTGGGTGTGCCGTCGATTGTGGTGGCGTTGAATAAGGCGGATATGGTGGATGATGAGGAGTTGTTGGAGTTGGTGGAGTTGGAGGTGCGTGAGTTGTTGGCGGCGCAGGAGTTTGATGGTGACAATGCGCCGGTGGTGCGGGTGTCGGCGTTGAAGGCGCTTGAGGGTGATAAGGAGTGGCAGGGTAAGATCATGGAGTTGATGGCGGCTTGTGATGATTTTATCAAGGAGCCGTTGCGGGCGTTGGATAAGCCGTTTTTGATGCCGGTGGAGGATGTGTTTACGATTACGGGTCGTGGGACGGTTGTGACGGGGAAGGTGGAGCAGGGTGTGGTGAAGATTGGTGAGGAGATTGAGATTGTTGGTTTGCGTGCGACGCAGAAGACGGTGTGTACGGGTGTGGAGATGTTTCGGAAGTTGTTGGATCAGGGTCAGGCGGGGGATAATATTGGTGCGCTTCTTCGTGGTACGAAGAAGGAGGATGTTGAGCGGGGTCAGGTTTTGTGTAAGCCGGGTTCGATTACGCCGCATACGGATTTTGAGGCGAATATCTATGTGTTGACGAAGGATGAGGGTGGTCGTCATTCTCCGTTTTTCAATAATTATCGTCCGCAGTTTTATTTTCGTACGACGGATGTGACGGGGACGATTAATCTTCCGGAGGGTACGGAGATGGTGATGCCTGGTGACAATATTGGTATTGTGGTGCAGTTGGGGAAGCCGATTGCGATGGATGAGGGTCTGAAGTTCGCGATTCGTGAGGGTGGTCGTACCGTGGGCGCCGGCCGCGTCGTCAAGATCCTCAAGTAACCGCCGCATCCGTACAGAAGATCGAGAACAGTCATGGCAAAGAACGACAAGCGCATCGCCGTCACGCTCGCCTGCGAGACTTGCAAGCGCCGGAACTACATCACCGTCAAGAATAAGCAGAACGACCGTGAGCGCATCGAGATGAAGAAGTACTGCAAGTGGGAGCGCCAGCACACCACGCACAAGGAAACGCGCTGAGCGCCTCCCGCTAGCCTTCCCTCGGCATGGGAGATCTGGACGACACGGTCACCGCCGCACAGGACGGCTGTCCCGATGCGTTCAGCGACCTCGTGCGCGCCACCTACGACGACACGTACTCGTTGGCCCTGCGACTGGTCGGCAATGCCGAGGATGCACAGGACGTGGCGCAGGACACCTACCTGCGGGCGTTTCGAGCGATCGGACGCTTCCGGGGCGAGGCCCACATCGCCACCTGGCTCTACCGGATAACCACGAATTGCGCTTCGACACTCGTGGCCCGGCGACATCGCACAGGCCACGCCCCACTGCACGACGAGGACGCCCTCGTCGACGACTCCCCGGATCATGACCCCGAGGCACGCGCTGATGCCAGCGAGTTACGCGACCGTGTCGTCGCCGCGCTCGTCGCCCTGCCGGCCAAACTCCGATCAGTCGTCGTCCTACGGGACATCTACGACCTGTCGCACGAGGCGATCGCCCGTCAACTCGGCATCACCGAATCGGCGGCCAAGGTGCGGTTGCACCGTGCGCGCCAGAAGCTGCGCTCGACGCTGTTCGATTCGACGTCAAACCGTGATGCCGCGTCGGCCCGGCCCGGGCCGTCTCCGACGCTGGATGCGATGGTGCCGGAGCCGACGCTTCATCCGGCGGGGCCGGCCGCGAGAGTGCGCCGGTCCGGAGCGGCATGAAGCTCCGTGGGCGCAAACCCTGCGACCGCTACGCGTCGCTGCTCAGCGGCACGCTCGAAAACGGGGCCATCGATCTCCAACTCCGACGCCACGTCCGTTCCTGTGCGCACTGCCGTCGTGAGCTCCATCAGTACCGCCGGTTGCGTATCGTGTTGCGCTCGCTCCCTAGCCAGATACCCCTTCCGAACCCGATCGAGGCGGCACGTGACCGTCGCCGTCGCCGAGTGCTCTCGGGCGCGGCCGGGGGGATCGGACTGGTGAGCGTCGCCGTCGCCGTCGGTACTCGTCGTCGGTCGCCCTAGAGGGCCCTCGGGGTACTGCATTTCGAACGAACGCCGGGGCGCACCGACCGAACCCGACAAGCCCCCCAGGAGGTCGATGGTACGATTTCCGTCTCAGGCGTGTGCGAACGCGCCCGTTCCGATCCTCGGGTCGGGAGACGGACAGAGGGTCATAGCTCAATTGGTAGAGCACTGGTCTCCAAAACCAGCGGTTGGGGGTTCAAGTCCCTCTGGCCCTGCGATCCCGCACCCGGCGGCCTCGTGATCCATGCACGTCGGGGTTGCGGTGGTGCGCCGTGCGAGCGGAGTGGTTCCGAGTAGATCGCGCACCGCCCAGAAGTCGAAGCAGATCAGCAGTGCAGTACCAGTCCTGAATCGAGAGGCGAAGCGTTGAACGAGAGCCCGCAGTGAACAGAGAAACGAAGCGCATGCTGCAGCGCCAAGGTGCAGTGGGCGCCGATGGAACACCAGTCCGTCAGCCGCGTAGTGCGCCGGCAGCCAAGCCCAAGGAGGCGCGTACATCGCCGCGCCAGTACCTCGGCGAGGTCCAGGGCGAACTGCGCAAGGTGGCATGGCCGACCAGGGCAGAGGTACGCAACTACACAATCGTCGTGATCGTGACCTTGGCCATCATGACGTTCCTCACGTTCGTGTTCGACTACGGGTTCGCCAAGGCCGTGCTGTTCCTGTTCGACCGCTGACTCACGCCGACCGCCGTACCCCGAGAATGCTCTCCCGAACCATGAGATGAACGAGCCGATGACCGACGACACCCTCCATTCCGACGATGAACCTGAGATTGCCGATGCCGCCCTCTCGGCACCGACGATCGCCGTGGATCCGATTCCGGCCGAGACGGTGGTCGAGGTGCCCCGGGTCGAGAGCCCCTACGACCGTCCCGGAAGCTGGTACGTCATCCATTCCTACGCGGGCTATGAGAACAAGGTGAAGACCAATCTCGAGAGCCGCATCGCATCCATGAACATGGAAGAGCGCATCTTCGAGGTCGTCATCCCCATGGAAGACGTCATCGAGTTCAAGAACGGCAAGAAGGTCGTCGTCCAAAAGAAGGTTTTCCCGGGCTATCTCCTTGCCCGCCTCGACCTCAACGACGACAGCTGGTATGTGGTGCGCAACACGCCGGGTGTGACCGGCTTCGTCGGCAACGGTGCGAAACCGACGCCCTTGTCGCGCAAAGAAGTCGAGAACATCCTGCAGGTCAAGGTCGACGAAACAGGTGCGCCGACCCGGAAGACCAAGCCCCGCCTCGAGTACGAGGTCGGGGAGAGCGTGCGGGTCAAAGAAGGACCCTTCGCCGACTTCACCGGGACGATCGCCGAGATCAACGACATCCAGCTCAAGCTCAAGGTGCTGGTCAACATCTTCGGTCGTGAGACGCCCGTCGAGCTGGATTTCGCGCAGGTCGCGAAGCTGTAACGTTTCCCGTTCGCTTGTTGCCTCCGCTCGTCACGCTGTGATCTTCACGGCGGAACGTTCGGCTGCGCGCCGCTAGTGAACGCCCTCACCGAGCCGCTCTGATCGAGCTGCATCGCAAAGCAAGAGAGAACCTGTCGTGGCCAAGAAGCAAGTCGTCACCATCGTGAAGATCCAAATCCCGGCAGGGAAGGCAACGCCCGCGCCGCCTGTCGGTACCGCGCTCGGCCCGCACGGACTCAACATCATGGAGTTCGTGAAGGCCTACAACGCCGCGACGGAATCGCAGGTCGGCACCATCATCCCGGTGGAGATCACGGTCTTCAACGATCGCACGTTCACCTTCAAGCTGAAGACTCCGCCGGCCCCGGTGCTGATCCGCAAGGCGGCAGGCATCGAGAAGGGGGCGGCGAAGGTCGGCAGTGAGATCGTCGGTCAGCTCACGATGTCGCAGGTGGCCACGATCGCCGAGCAGAAGATGCCCGACCTCAACGCCAACGACATCGAAGCGGCCAAGCTCCAGATCATGGGCACCGCCCGCTCGATGGGCGTCAAGATCGTCGACTGAGCTTTCGGGCCGTCGGGACTACCGCAGCGCCATCCAAAACACCGCCAGCCCACCGGACGACCTCGCCGGCCGGGCGCAACGAAAGGACGAGGGAGCCATCATGGCGAAGGGAAAGAAGTACCTCAACGCGTCGAAGAAGTTCGATCGTGAGCACCAGCACACCCCGGTCGAAGCGCTCGATGTCGTGAAGACGCTGGCCTCGGCGAAGTTCGACGAGACCGTCGAGATCGCGGTCAAGCTCGGCGTCGACCCGCGCAAGGCCGACCAGATCGTGCGCGGCACCGTCGCGCTCCCCGCGGGCACCGGCAAAGTCGTCCGGGTGGCCGTGTTCGCGGCAGGCGATGCGGCCCAGGCCGCGCGTGACGCCGGAGCCGACATCGTGGGCGCCGACGATCTCGTCGAGCGCATCACGGCCGGGTTCCTCGATTTCGACCTGGCCATTGCCACACCGGACCTCATGGGCATGGTCGGCCGGCTCGGCCGTCAGCTCGGCCCGCGCGGGCTGATGCCGAACCCGAAGACGGGTACCGTCACCACCGATGTGGGGAAGGCCGTCACCGAGTTCAAGGGTGGCCGTGTCGAGTATCGCACGGACAAGTTCGGCAACATCCATGTGCCGATCGGCAAGGCCAGCTTCGATCGCGAGAAGCTCACCACCAACTTCCGGGCCGTCATGGACGAGTTGAACCGGGCCAAGCCGGCCGCAGCCAAGGGCAAGTACGTCCGCAGCATCACCGTCGCTTCGACTATGGGCCCCGGCGTCAAGGTCGATCCGAGCCGCCTGAAGGACGACGACGCGGTCTGACCGTGTAGCTTTGCGGTCCGCTGTACACAACTGAAGATCTGCGCTGCAGACATCTGGTGCCGAAGTCCCCGCCTGCGGGGAAGGTTCGGCCGAAAGGTTCCTCCTGATGGAACCGCCCGACGAGGCGAAATCCTGGCTTCTCTCGAGGCTCCGGGCGTTCGTGCGTCGACATCGATGCAGGGCGCCCTTTTGCGTTTGAAACACCGCGCTTATTGAAACACCGCGCTTTTTGAAACACCGTGCAAGACGTCGCATCAATCCGATGCGGCACGAGCAATTTGAGAGGAGGAAACACATGGACAACCCCAATGCCGACAAGGTCGAAACAGTTGCGGAAATCAAGGCGCTGTTCGACGGCTCCGACGCGGCGATTCTGACCGAGTACCGCGGCATGCGGGTCGCGCACCTGCGCGACCTGCGGCGTTCACTGCGCAGCGTCGGCGGTGAGTACCGAGTCTTCAAGAACACGCTGGTGCGCATCGCCGCCGACAGCGTCGGGGCGACCGAGTTGGAGCCGCTGCTGCATGGCCCGACCGCCGTGGCGTTCGTCAAGGGTGATGCCGTCGAGGTCGCCAAAGCGATCCGCGAGTTCGCCAAGACCAACCCCAACCTGATCGTGAAGGGTGGACTGCTCGGCACGAAAGTGCTGACGGCCGCCCAGGCATCGGCTCTCGCCGACATGCCGCCGAAGCAGCAGGTGCTGGCCGAGATTGCCGGTCTGTTCGCGGCCCCGCTGTCCCAGTTCGCCAGCCTGCTGGCGGCACCCCCGCGCGACATCGCCTACGCGATCAATGCGCTCATCGAGAAGAACGGCGGCGAGCAGGCCGAAGCGGCCTGATCGTCTTTCGCATCACCAACCACCCCGTAGATCACACAAGAACAGAAAGCAGAGAACCTCATGGCATCCGTGCAAGAGATCCTCGACAGCATCGCCGGCATGACCGTGCTCGAGCTCGTCGAGTTGAAGAAGGCGTTCGAAGAGCGCTTCGACGTGACCGCTGCAGCCCCGGCAATGATGATGGCCGCCGGCCCCGCGGCCGAGGCTGCACCCGCAGTGGAGGAGCAGGACGAGTTCGACGTCATGCTGCTCGAGGCAGGTGCCCAGAAGATCGGCG
>JAYUDQ010000185.1:0-14746 GCA_043739745.1 Acidimicrobiia bacterium
CGAAGGCGGCTCAGAACCGCAGGGCCGACTCGTTTCTTCCGATGTTCGCGCGCGCCGACCCCGAACTTCGCGCGCATCCTTTCGCGCCCGAGCAGGTGCCGCGCCCGGTGACGTCCGCCAAGTTCGCGCCGCCGTGCGACGCTGACCGGCAACATCGGCCACGAAGGCATCGGCACCTTCTTTGACAACGCCATGAACATGGCCCGCCGTCAACCTGTTCGTCGATCGGACGAATCGTCTGCGGTGACCACGCTGCGGTCGACTTCCACGCCGAAGCGACGAGGGGTGGCGTGAAGTTCCGGGGGAGACCGTCGGAGCGCAGGTTCGGGCGACGATGATGCAGTCGTGAGTCCGAGTCCCGCCACCGATCATGGTGCCGTGCTTCTTGCGCTCTATCCCGATGCGCTGCCCGAGGTCTATGGCTACCTGCGGGCCCGCTGCGGATCGACGGACTCGGCCGAGGAACTGACGTCCGAGACGTTCCTCTCGGCAGTGCGCAGTGCGAAAACCGGCACCGTCAGCGAGGTGACGGTCGCCTGGCTGATCGGGATCGCTCGGCACAAGCTTATGGACCAATGGCGGCGCAGTGCACGGGACGAGCGCAACCTGAAGGCCGTCCAGGACCTGACCGATCCGTTCGACGACCCCTGGGATGCGACCATCGATGCCCATGTCGCCCGCGCAGTGCTCGGCCTGATGGGCGTTCACCACCGCAGTGCGCTGACGCTCCGATACCTCGACGGCCTGAGCGTGCCCCAGGTTGCCTCGTCGCTGGGCCGCACCGTCCACGCCACGGAGGCGCTGCTCATGCGCGCTCGCAACGCCTTCCGGCTCGCGTATGGGGACCCCCATGGCGACAACGAAGGGGAGAGGACCGACGATGGCCGCTGATCCCCGCCCCGATCCCTTCGATCAGCTGCTGATCACGCCCACGCCCGAGGCTCCCCGCTTTGCGTTCGCCGTGGCGCTGCTGGCACGTCTGGAGCACGAGCTCGGGGTCGTACCGTCCACGCCCGCCACACCTGTCGTCTCCCAAGGAACTGCCATGCCCAAGATCCCCGTCGGCTTCCATGCGGTGAACGCCTACCTCTGCGCGAAAGGGGCGGCGGACGCGATCGCCTTCTACGTCGAAACCTTCGGTGCCCGCGAAGTCGCCGAGCGCTACATCGACCAGACGGATGGCCGTATCGGCCATGCCGAGTTCGAGATCGGCGACACCCGCTTGATGATCTCGGACGAGTATCCCGACATGGGGGTGCTGAGCCCCACGTCGCTCGGCGGCTCGTCGATCGCGCTCAACGTGTATGTGGATGACGTCGACGACGTCTATGCCCGGGCACTGGCCTCGGGCGCCACTGGACTGCGGGAGCCGGCCGACCAGTTCTACGGGGAGCGCAGCGGCGCGATCCTCGACCCCTGGGGTCATCGGTGGTCGCTCCACTCGATGATCGAGGATCGGGCCGTGCCCGCCATCGAGGGCTTCGACTTGGTGCCCAGCGGCGCATCTGCTGAGGGGTCGATCGAGACGCCGGCCATGACCGACCGCGCCTACGACCTGCTCCATGGTCCGGCGCAGCTCGGCTACTTCACGATGCGCGTGGGCGATCTCGGCCGGGCGCGGGCGTTCTTCGGCAGCCTCTTCGGCTGGCAGATCGAGGACGGCCACGAGGGTGGCGGACACATCGCCAACATCGACCCGCCAGGAGGGCTCAACTCGTTGCCCGGTGACGAAGCCGTCGTCCTGTATTTCCAAGTGCCGGATGTGGCCTCGGCTGCCGAGCGGGTGCGCGCCCTTGGCGGCACTGTCCGCCTGGTCACCGACTACGACTCCGGCGGGAACGCCGAATGCACCGACGATCAGGGCACCCGTTTCGACCTCTTCCAGCCGATCGCCGGCTATGAGCGGCAGTAGGGCCATCGGTCGTTCCCGCGGTTCTGGTAAACCGGCCACGACGTGTCCTGTTTCCACGATGAAGATGGCGACCATGAAACCTCCTCCCGACGTTGTCACACGCCCCGGTTACGGTGTCCCCCATGCCTCACATCGAGCTGTCCGACACGGGGAAGCGCAACGCGATCCTGCCGATCTTCCTCACAGTGTTCATCGATCTGATCGGCTTCTCGATCCTCATCCCGGTGTTCCCGCTGCTGATCAACAACACGCCGTTCCGGGTCACGCCGGCCGGCTGGTCGGCCCGTGAAGGACTCATCATGCTGGGCTGGCTGCAGGCGGTCTACCCGTTCTGCACCTTCATCGCCGCGCCGGTGCTAGGTCAGTTGTCCGACCGGTTCGGACGTCGCCCGATCCTCGCGCTGTCGATCGCCGGTACTGCGGTCGGCTACGTCATCTTCGCATTTGGCATCAGCGCGAAGAGCATCCCGTTGCTGTTCCTCGGGCGGGCCATCGACGGCTTCACCGGTGGCAACATTGCAGTGGCGCAGGCAGCGATCGGCGATGTCAGCGACGACACCAATCGGGCGAAGAACTTCGGGATGATCGGCGCCGCATTCGGGCTCGGGTTCATCATCGGCCCCTACCTCGGCGGTCGGCTCAGTGCACCGAACCGCAACTTCTACGGTCTGTTCCACACACCGGGATGGTTCCAGGCCACAACACCGTTCTGGTTCGCGGCCATCCTCTGCGTCATCAACTGCGCGCTGGTGCTGTCACGGTTCCCGGAGACGATCCGGCACAAAGACCCCAACAAGCGAATCAACCTCGGGACGGCCGCACAGAACGTCGTGAAGGGTTTCGCGTCCGACCGGCTCCGCACGCCGCTCATCACGTCGTTCTTCTTCAACGCCGGGTTCACGTTCTTCACCACGTTCTTCGGTGTGTACCTGGCCAGGAAATTCGGCTTCTCGCAGGCCAATACCGGCGACTACTTCGCCATCGTTGGCCTGGCGATCGCCTTCATGCAGGTGGTCGTCGTCGGCCAGATCGCGAGGAAGCTGGCCGATTTCAAGGTCATGCGCTTCGCCTTCTTCGGTCTGGCAGTTGCGATGGCCGGCTACTTCCTGGCCGGCAGCAAGTGGCAGCTCTACGCCATCATTCCGTTCTTCACCTTCTTCAACGGCCTGATCATGGCGAACCAATCGAGCCTCATCTCCCGATCGGCCTTGCCCGGCCGCCAGGGTGAGGCGATGGGCATCTCGAGCAGCGTGATGAACCTGGCCCAGGTTCCGGCCAGTGTGCTCGTCGGGTACATCACCGGATCGCTCACCTCGAACACCCCGCTCGTCGTGGCGTGTGCGTGCATCGCCGTCGCCGGGCTGGTCTTCAATGCCGCGTTCCGGCCGAAATACGTGAATGCTTCGGTGGGCGCGCCGTCGGGAGCGCCGGCGCATTGAGCCGGCAGTAGCCCTCACGTCGGCGTGACGGGTCCCGGCAGGTCGGGTCTGGCGGGGGGGGGTCTGAATCAGACGCCGGAACTGTCGAATCGGCCGATTGGGAGGGCGTCGGTCGGCCGGTCGACAATCCACGCCATGTCCGCCGCCCTGCCTGTCGCCAAAGGTGCCCCGATCGAACAACTCCACGTGCGGGTGGGCGACTTCGTCTTCGACGGCCATGTCGCCGGCCCGGCCGACGGCCGCCCGGTCATCC
Source organism: Acidimicrobiia bacterium (assembly GCA_043739745.1). GTDB lineage: Bacteria > Actinomycetota > Acidimicrobiia > Acidimicrobiales > JANYDT01 > JAYUDQ01. Next base: position 3,605 of record JAYUDQ010000185.1, read on the forward strand.
TGCTCCATGGCTTCCCGCAGAGCGCGTGGTCATGGCGTCACCAGGTCGGCGCACTCGGAGCGGCCGGCTATCGCGCGCTGGCGTTCGATCAGCGCGGCTACTCGAGCGCGGCTCGCCCTTCCGAGGTCGAGTCGTACAAGGTCGGCTGCCTCGTCGGCGACGTCCTGGGCGTGGCCGACGCGATGGGATGGGACACGTTCGATTTGGCGGGACACGACTGGGGCGCGGCTGTGGCCTGGCAGGTTGCCGGACGGCATCCGGACCGGCTGCGGACGCTCACGATCCTCTCCGTGCCGCACCCGTTCGCGTTTGGGAAAGCGCTGGCGAGCGGGGAGAGCGATCAGTCCGACCGGTCCTCGTACATCCAGATGTTCCGTCAGGTCGGCGTGGCCGAGGACCTCTTCCTCGCGGATGCGGGCGATGGGCGCGGCCCGGGTGCCGGCCTGCGCGATCTTTACGAGCGGACCGGGCTGTCCGAGGAGGGCGCAAAACCATATGTGGACCTACTGGTTCAGCCGGGCGCCCTCACTGCCGCGCTGAACTGGTATCGGGCCGCAAGTGCCGTCGACATGGCCGGGCTCGGCCCGATCGCCATGCCCACGATGTACGTCTGGAGCACGAACGACCCGGGCGCTCGGCCGCGAGGGTGCGGAGGCGACGCGTGAGTTCGTCGCCGGCCCGTACCGCTTCGAAGTCCTCGAGGGCATCTCGCACTGGATCGCCGAAGAGGCACCCGACGTGCTCAACGCGCTGATGGTGCACCATCTCGCCACGCACTGAATACTTGGCTCGGCGGGGGCCGCCGCTGCGCTTTGGCCTCACCTGGCGTGTGGTTCGTCGCTGTCGCTCCGAGCCCGACCGGCAGAGCCGGATCGGGCACGCACTGAATAGATGGTTCGGCGGGGCCGCCGCTCGGCGCGGGCCGAGGGCTGGTCGCCGTCAGCTCAGCGGAAGTGCTTGGCCAGCATGGCGAACTCGTCGCCAGGGTTTCGAGGCACGATGTAGCCCTCCTCGCTGCGAATCTGCGCGAAGTTGTCGCGGACGTCCTCGAGTGACAGCTCGGCGTTGTAGTAGCCCTCGGTGAGGCCGATGAAGAAGCGGGCGATGCGACCGCCGCCGGCGGAGTAGATCTCGCTCGTGACGGGGCAGTCCTCGTGGACGAGCCATGCCACGATCGGGGCGACGAGCTTCGGGTCGAGCTTGTCGGCCATGGCGCCGAGGAGCTCCTCGGTCATGCGGGTCTTGGCCACCGGGGCGAGCGCGTTCACCTTGATGTTGTGCTTCGCACCCTCGGCCGCGAGCACTCGCGTGAACCCGACGAGACCCATCTTGGCGGCGCCATAGTTGGCCTGCCCAAAGTTGCCGATGATGCCCGAGTTGGACGACGTGTTGACGACGCGGCCGTACTTCTGCTCGCGCATGTGGATCCAGGCCGGACGAGTGACGTTGAACGCGCCGAGCAGGTGGACGCCGATGACCGCGTCGACGAGGTCAGGCGTCATGTTGTGGAACGTCTTGTCCCGCAGGATTCCGGCATTGTTGATGAGGATGTCGACCCGGCCGAACGCGTCGATCGCCGTCTTGATGATGGCCTCGCCACCCTCGGGGGTGCCGACCGAGTTGCCGTCGGCCACGGCCACGCCGCCGAGCGCCTCGATCTCCGCCACGACCTTCGCCGCCGGCCCGAGATCGCCGCCCGTGCCGTCGACTGCGCCACCGAGGTCGTTGATCACGATCTGCGCGCCACGAGACGCCAGCAGCAGCGCATGCTCGCGCCCGAGGCCACCACCCGCACCCGTGATGACGGCGACGCGGTTTTCGAACGACAGATCGGACATCGGAGCTCCAGGTGCGTTGAGGGTGCTGCGTGAGGGGCGCAGATCAGCGAAGTTTGCGGCGACAGAAACTAGCCCGTGCGGCCGGCGCGAAGGGAAATGCGGAGGTCCGGCCGGCCGAGGCGAGTCAATGGCTGGTGAGCGAGCGGCTGAGGATTGTCGCCGAAAGCCGCTCCAACCAGCTTTCGACCACACAGTTTCGAGGTATAGGGGCGGAAGCGAGCACGCCGGTTCGGGTTGCTACCGTTCCCCGATGGCTGCAACGACCCTCGCCGCGCCTCGTCGGCTTTCCGTCGCCAGCTGGATCCATGGCCCGGTCCGAGACACCGCCCTGATGCTCGCGTGGGTGCCGTTCTCGGGGGCCGCGTTCGCTGCTGGGTCGCACCGCAGCGCACTGAGCGGCGTCGTCGCCGTCACGCTGCTGATCTCCCTCGCTCACCAGCCGCTCACGCTCGGGCTGATCTACGGCGATCCGGCGCAGTTCGCCGTCGCCCGCCGCGTCTTCACGTTCGCCCCGTTCGCACTGCTGGCCGCCGTGATCATCGGCCAGCACATCAGCCTCGCCCTCGTCGGCGCCGTCGCCGGGTTGTGGAACGCCGAGCACACGCTCATGCAGCGCTATGGGCTGGTCCGCATCTACGGCCGCAAGGCCGGCGAGGGGACCCGTTCGGACGAGCGGCCGATGCTCATCAGCTGGCTCGTGTTCGCCCTCGTGTGGGCGGCCGCCGACCGACGGACGCCGGACCTGCTGAAGCGGATCGACCTCGGTGCGACGAACGAAGCCGGCGTGCGCGTGCTGCACTCACTGCAGCCGTGGGCCCGGGCCGCGCTGGTCCCGGCGACGCTTGCGATGATGATCACCGCGGTTCGATGGTGGCGGATCGAGAGCAATTCCCCAGTGGTGAGCCAGCCGAAGCGGCTCTACCTGCTGACGACCGCAGTCCTGTTCGCCGTGATGCTGTGGAACCCGATCGTCGGCCTCATCGGCTACGTGGGTGCGCACGCGGTGGAGTACATGGTGATCGTGCATTCCGCACTCGGGAAGCGGTACACCGGATCGGGAGCGGAGCCCGGTGGCTTCGTGGGCACGGCGGTGCGGTCCCGGGTCCGAGCGACAGGCTGCGTGATGGCCTACCTCCTTGTTGTCGCCGGCACGTTGGCTGCGGTTCAGCGGTTCGTGACGCCCTCGGTCGCGTCCGTGGTTCTACTGACGGTCGGGGGCATGCATGTGCTGTTCGACGGGTTCATCTGGAAGTTGCGCCGGCCGGTCGTGGCCCGCTCGTTGCGCTGATCGGGCCCGGCGACGCAGGCTGAGGCGCCCGGCCCGTCGACCATTGGAACATTTGCCCGCTGCCGTCGGGCGAAGCTTCCGATCGTCGGGCGAACCTTCGAATCGTCGATCAGCCCTTGAAGGACGGGTGCAGACGGCGGGCCGCCTCACGTCCGGCGAGCATCCGTTCGAGGTCGATCCACACGAAGTCGTCGTTGTCGTCGGCGAACACGTCGTCAGGGTCGGGTCGCAGCGCTGTCTGTGCAGTCGGCGCATGGACGGCCCGCCGGGTGCATTCGATCCCGGCGCGTGGCTCGATTGCGGCCGGAGCGGCGCCGGTGATGGACACCCCGATGAGGATCGCGGCCGTCATCGCGTTGCTCGGGGCGGCTTGGGTGAGTTCCATGGTCATCCTTGGGTCGGGTGCTGAAGTGAGGGGTTCTGAGTGCAGTCAGCTGAGTGGTGGTCCGCAGGAGCGAACTCCGGCAGCCGGGTGGGCTGGTGCCATTCGACACGCACGGTGTTACGGACTGCTTGCAGATTTCTTGAGGGTCGATGAATGATCCGGTGATGGAGCGGTGATGTCCGGGGCCAAGACTGCACATCGTCGTGATGCAGACTGACCACGTGGAGGTCATCGGCACGCGGGGCTCGAAACCTGAGCCTGCGTTCACGACTGAGCCGCGGCCCGGCCTGACGACCCCTGCAACGACGGCGCCGGCGAAGCCGCGAGACCGCTTCCTCGACCTCCTTCGCCTCGTCAGTGTCCTGCGGGTGGTGGCACTGCACACCTGCACGAAGCCGCCCGTCGTGTACCTCCCGTGGATTCAGTGGATCTTCCCCGGCATGCCCGAGGTGTTCTTCGTCAGCGGTGCAGTGACGGCGGCCGCACTCCGTCGTCGGCCCCCCCTCCAAGTCGTTCGCAAGCGACTGCGCCGGTTATTCCCCCCGTACGCGGTCTACGCCGTCGTCGCACTCGCCGTTATGGCGGTCACCGACGCACGGTCGACCTCCCCGGCGGCCTCCCTCGATCGCGGCGACTGGTTCAGCTTCCTTGTGCCGGTGGTGCGCCCGACCGGGTCGCAGACGCGCGTGATCCTGTGGGGTCACCTGTGGTTCCTCACCGCGTTCCTCTGGGTGATCGCCCTCTCACCGTTCACGTACTGGCTCCACCGCAAGATGAAGGCGTGGTCGCTGCTCGTCCCCGGGCTCTTGTTCCTTCTCGTCGTCGTGGCCGACAAGAAGCAGCTCTTCGCCGTCCGCGAGGAGATGTACAACGTCACGATGTTCGGCTGGTTCTTCCAGCTCGGCTACCTCTACGACGACGGCACGCTTCAACGCTTGAAGGTTCGCACACATATTATTTTCGCTTCGGCGCTGGGGGCGTCCGGCTGGATGGTGGCCGAGCGCATCGAGCCTGTCTGGAAGAAGTCGCTGAACGAGCTGTACTCGTCGCAGAGCGGCCACCTGCTAGTCGGTGCGGCGTGGATGTTCCTGGCATTCGCGTTCCGCGTGCCGATCACGGCGTGGCTGCAGACGCATCGGGCGAGATTCGTCGACGTGGTCACGCAGCGGACCTACACGTTGTTCATCTGGGGCCCGGCCGCGAACGCGGTGGCGATGGCGGCGAGCCGCAAGATCGGTGGCGACGGTGGGAGCAGGCCCGTCTACTTTGCCGTCACTGCAGTGATGCTGGCCGGCCTGGTGCTGGCGTTCGGGTTCGTGGAGGACTGGGCGTCGAGCCGCCGACCCCGCCTGCTGCCCGCCACCTGAGGCTTCGTGGTGCGTCGCCACGTTTGGTCGGTCGGATAGCCCCGACGCGCACGATCAACCTTGCGGTGGTCTGGGTCACCGGAGGCGGTCCCTGCGACGCCGATCCACCGGAGATGTCATCTGATCCGACACACCCCGCCGCGTGCGGTGTTTCAGATCACCGCCGAGGCGGCTTCGACCATGGCAAACAAGCCCGACCATCTCCTGACCACGCTCGTTTGAAGCAACGACACAACCCAACAACGGCATCCACTTCGTTTCCCGAGACGCCGTTCGCCGTTGACCCCGCGACCCGCGCGAACACTGCCACGCCCCTCGAGGCACACCTTTCCCGGTGCGAGACCCGAACCAAAGCGCCTCGGCGTTCATCCAAAACGCCTCAATTCAACGATGTGTCTTTCCCGTCCACCTTCACGGCAGATCGGGATCACCAGGACCCCTCCGGTGATCAGGAACACCGCAGGGTTGATCCTGCCACCTGAGGCTTACCCCCGCCGGGCCTCGCTCCACGTCTTCCCCCGCTCGACGTCGATGTCGTGCGGCAAACCGAGCGCGCGTTCGCCGACGATGTTGCGCTGTACGGCCCACGTGCCCCCACCGACCGTCAGCGCGGGCGAGAACAGGTATCCGTAGTGCCACACGGCCTCGACGTCCGGATAGAGCGACTTGGTGAAGTTCATCTCGGTCGGCGTGCCATCCGCAGTCATCGGCAGCGCACCCGCCGGGCCCGACCCGGCCAACATGCCATGCGCGCCTACGATCCCCTTCGCCAACTCCATGACGTGCTGCCCATGCTCGTCGGCCAACAGCTTCTGCACGCTGGCCTCGGCACCCGGCTCCTTCCCGTGCACCGCTGCGGTGAGGGTACGCAGCCGCATCAACCGCAGTGTTTCGGCCTCGATGTAGAGCGCGGCAAGTCGCTGGCGCAGGACCGCGTCGTGGATGGTGCCCGACTGCTTCACAAGGTCGATGAGGTCATACGCGCTCGGACCCGTGCCCCACAGCGAACCGGCCCCGGACAGCGACACCCGTTCGTTGCCGAGCGTCACCTTGGCGAGGCGCCACCCGTCGTTCTCGGCGCCGATGAGGCAGTCGGCCGGCAGGCGCACGTCGTCGAAGAACACCTGGTTGAACGAGTGTGCGGTCGTCATGTCGATGATCGGCCGGAGGGTGATGCCGGGAAGGTTCATCGGGCACACGAAGTAGGAGATGCCGCGGTGCTTCGACGCCTCGGTGTTCGTACGCGCGATGAGGATTCCGTACTTCGCAAGGTGGCCACCGGACGTCCAGATCTTCGAGCCGTTGACGACGTACACGTCGCCGTCGCGCACAGCGCGGGTGCCGAGGCTGGCGAGGTCCGAGCCGGCATCGGGCTCACTGAACAGCTGGCACCAGAAGTCCTCGCCGCTCAGCGCCCGCATGAGGTAGCGGTCTTTCTGCTCGTTGGTGCCGCCGGCGATGATGGTCGGCCCGGCCCAGCCGATGCCGATGGCATTCTGCGGCCGCTTCACCCGTGCCCGCGTGAGCTCGTCGTCGATGATCAGCTGGTGGATCGGATCGGCCGCGAGCCCGTACGGCGCGGGCCAGTGCGGCGCCACGTACCCGGCCTCGGCCAGCTCGCGTCCGGAAGGGTTCGGGTGGACGGCCAACCAAGTCCGCACGGCAAGTCGGCGGGGATCATCCTCGGTGGGCATGTCGAAGTCCATGGACGCGGACACTACCGATCGCGGTTCCCCTAGTGCCCGCCGAGGGCCGCGGATCGGGGCGGTGTATCGCGTTCCTACGACCTTCGGCTGATGTTCCCCCCGCTGCAAGGCCGCACTCTTCAGTGCATGGAGCTCAGCCCGGTCGTCAAGCCGCCCGGAAATCCGAGGCGGAACTTCGGCCCCCGACCGCGCTATCGCTCCGTGATCGCCGTGTACGCGCCCGAACCGCTCATGAGCCCCCAACGCCAGCGGGTGGGCGTGAGGGCGATGCCCCGCGAGTAGTCCTCGAACAGCCAGCGGGCGAAGTTCGTGCGGGTCCAGTCGGTCGCCCCGGAGATTCGCAACGCGGCCCGGCAGATCGGCGCCGACCGGATCATCCGCTGCAGCGTCAGGGCCATGCGGTGATCAGGACCGAGCTGCGCGAGCACGTCGTCCTCGTAGCGCTCCGCCGTCCGACGCGGGTTGCGAGGATGGGCGAGCAGGGCCTCGGCCGCCAGCACCCCGGTTTGCAGCGCCTGTCCGATGCCTTCGCCCGTGAGCACGTCGCAGGCCCGGGCTGCGTCGCCGGCGTACAGTACGCGGCCGTCGCTGAGCGGCGCGTGGACGATCGCGGCAGGGATCGGCCAGGCCTTCGGTGAGTCCTCGGGGGTGGCATCAGGACCGAGAACTGCCCGCACATGCGGGCGGTCGAGGAGCGAGGCCCAGAGCGCCTTCATCGTGTGCGTCTTGACGTCGGCCCGGCGCTCGATGCCGAAGCCGACGTTCACCCGACCGTCTGCGAGGGGGAAACACCACACGTAGCCGGGCACGAGGTCCGGCTCGAACCAGACGCACAGCTGCTTCGATGCGACGGTATGGACGTTCGAGAAGTACTGGCGGTACGCATGCCATTCGCCTAGATATACACGGGGCTCGGCCTTCGGCGAGGTCGTGCCAAGCGCTTTCCGCATCGGTGACCACATGCCGTCGGCGGCGATCACCCGGTCGGCCACGACCGTGCCACGGCCCTCCACATGCACCCGAACACCGTCGGTGTGCTGCGCCGCGTTCGTGACCGTCGCATCCTCGAACATCTGCGCGCCTACTGATTTGGCGCGGGCCACGAGCGCCGCGTCGAGGTCGAGGCGCGTGGCGACAGCGGCGAAGTGCCCATCGCGAGGGAGGGGGTAGTGGACCTCGTGACCCTTCGGCCCGCCCACGAGCACATCGTCGACCCAACGCCAGCTCGGCACGTCGTCCGGGTCGAGTCCGAGCGCCTCGAGGCGGCGCAGGGCACCTGTGGTGAGCCCGTCGCCGCAGCACTTGTCCCGCGGGAACGTCGCCTTGTCCAGGACGAGGACTTCGGAACCGGCCTTGGCCAGGGTGATCGCCGCGGCCGCGCCTGCAGGACCTGCGCCGACGATCAGCGCGCCGACTCGTGAGGGGAGATGCCGGGGGGCCGCCACCAGGCGAGGCTATCCCGGGCCGATTGGCTATCCAGACCGCTCATTGCGTCCTGCAGGTTGATCTCCCCGGCCCATAAACCCTGCGGGCTGAGCGGTCGATGACTCGGCAGTGACGTCACCTGCAGTCGCTTCGAACGGATGGGCCGATGCGAATGCTTTGGCGACGTTCGACGACGCGCTCCTCGGGACCGGGCGCCCTTCGCCGGCCACCCTCACCCTGATCATCCCGATGTATTGCGAGTCCGACCGGATCGGTTCGACCGTTTCCAAGCTGGCTGCGTCGGCGCTGCACCGCGAGGACATCGAGTTCCTCTTCGTCGACGACGGCTCACCGGATGACACCACCCTGGCCACACAGATCGCCATCGACACCTTCGGATTGCGCCACGCCCGGATCCTGCGGCTGACGGTCAACGTCGGCAAGGGCGGAGCGATCAAGGCCGCCGTGCAGCACGCCGCGGGCCACAACATCGGCTTCGTCGATGCCGACCTCTCGCTCGACCCGGCCGAGGTCTCGCAGGCGCTCGCCCGTCTTGTCACGACGCAGGCCGACCTCGTGGTCGGGCACCGGATCATCGACCGTGCACATCAGCCGAAGCTGCGCCGTATGGCTTCCTTGACCTTTCGCTCGATCGCCCGCCGGCTCGTGCCGACGACCGCGGCCGATACGCAGTGCGCCATGAAGCTGTTCCGGGGCCCGGTCGCGAAGGACCTGTTCTTCGAGCTCGCAACGACCGGTTTCGCCTTCGACGTCGAGCTTCTCCGGCGGGCGGACCTGGCCGGCCTTCGGATCGAGGACGTGCCCGTGGCCTGGCAGCATCAGTCCGGTTCCCGGCTGAACACCGTCACCGACAGCGTGCGCATGCTTCGCGAGATCTTCGCGATACGCCGCTCGATCCGCTGAGGTCCGGTCGCTCAGCGCCGCTCGAGGATCGTGGCGACCCGGTCGGTGAAGGTCGTCGTCCATCCGCGATCGGCCCGTAGGGCACGCACCATCGGCGAGGACGTCGAAGCGAGCACGGTCGTTACCCCGGTGCTCGACAGCCGTGACTGCCAGCCCGGGCGCAGCAGCCAGGTCGACATGTAGCGGTCGATGAAGGCGTCGCCGTACATGTCAGGCCGGCCATCGACGAAGACGGGCGTACTCGGCAGCGCGAACACGAGATAGCCGCCCCAGTCGTACTGGTTGAAGATCCGCGTGTCCGGGGTCGCGTGTTGCGCGAGGTAGCGGGTGGCGGCGACGGGGTACGTGGCACGCTGCTCGGCCGCGTTGGCGGATGCGGTCAGGTTCGGGAAGGCAAGCACAGCCCAGGCCGCGCACGCGCCGAGGGCGACGGCGAGGTGCACAAGGGCTTTGGCCGGGTCCCCCGGGCTTGCCGTGGCGGGCGCGGTCGCGGCCTGGGCGCGGGCGCGGGTTCGGGTGAGCGTCAGGCTCCATGCCGCCCACGGCGCGCAGAAGACAGCGAACTGGCTGATGTTGCGCACGGACTGCAGCCCGAGCCCGCCGAAGGCAAGTGTGCATATGACCACATGGGCGGGAACGATCCGGCGGGCCCGCCACATGCCCGCGATCGTCAGCGCGAGAAGTACTGCGAAGGGCCAGTAGTCCGGGTTCGTGAATCGCGGCGCCATCCACTCGGCGACGTAGCGGGTCGAGGCGTTGTCGCCGAGATAGGAGAACGGGTAGAGGAAGCCGCGGAGGCCGTTCGGGTTGACAAGCGACGACGCCGCAGCGAGAGCGGTCACGATCCAGGCCGTGCGCATCAAGACGGGGGTCGCCGCCTCACCCGAAGCCCGCCGCATACCGAGAACGCGGTCCACGGTGACACCCGTGGCGAACGCCCCGAGCAACGCGATGCCGAAGATGTAGCCCCCATGCAGGTTCGCCCAGAGGAGCATCAGCGGGACGGCCCATCGCAACCGCTTCGGCGAGCCCATCCAGGCCTCGGCCATCAGCCGCCCGAGCAGCGCCATGCACGCGAGCGAGATCATCTGCGGACGGGCGTCCCAGGTGTGTGTCGTGCTGGTCGCGCCGAGCGCGGTGAGGCCGACAGCGGCCCATGGTGACGCGCCGAGTAGCCGGGCGGTCGACCATACGAGGATCCACGTCGCCAAGATGGCAAGCGCGCAGAACATCGAGAGCCCGGCCCACCCGAGCGTGCGCTGGATCGGCCAGAAGATCGATTCGGTCAGCCACTCGTGGGCTATCCAGTGCCGGCCGGGTGCGGTCCACGAGAACGGGTCGGCCTTCGGGACGTTGTGGGTGCGCCAGATGAGACGGCCTGTGGCGACATGCCAGAACGCGTCGGGGTCGCGGACCGGCCGCAGTGCGACGCCGACGATAGTGGCGAACATCGCGATCGCGGCGGCGTCGACGGCCCGCAGCCTGCGCACGCGGGTCAGCAGTCGGGGGGGCGCGGGGCTGGCGACGGCTCCGGTGGATGTTGCAAGCACCCCGTCACATCGACCGAACCGGGCCGCGTCTTGACGCCGGCTTGGACCCGGGAACGCAATCGGATTGCGGGGTCGCGTGCCGCCGTGGTGAACCGGGCAATGATCGGCCAATGCACGATCACGGTTCCGACGACGGTCCGCAACAGGGCCGAGCGTGATCGCAGTGAGCGTGCACGCCGGGGCCTTCGCCGGTCTCCGCTGCACCGTCGGCATCGCCGGCCTCTTCGTCGTGGTGATGACGTTCCTGTCCGCGGTCAAGACGGTGGTCGTACCCCGGGCGACGTCGCAGCTGCTGACCCGTGTGGCGTTCACGACAATGCGGCGAATCTTCGGCGTCATCGCCCATCCGAAGCGGCCGTTCCTCGAACAGGACCGGATCCTGGCCCTGTATGCACCCCTCACGCTCGTGCTCCTGCCGCTCGTATGGGTCACCATGACCGTGTTCGGCTTCGCCTGCATCCAGTGGGGGATCGCCGGAAACGATGTGCGGGACGCGTTCCTCACATCGGGTTCTTCGATGCTCACCCTCGGCGTGGTGTTCCACCGCGATCTGCCCGCAGCCGTGTTCTCCTACCTACAGGCGGCGGAGGGACTTGTCCTCGTCGCCCTGCTGATCTCCTACCTACCCACCATCTACGGGTCGTTCGCCCGTCGCGAGA
>JAYUDQ010000186.1:0-6201 GCA_043739745.1 Acidimicrobiia bacterium
GGGGCCCCTGATGGGTGACATCGTGATGCTGGGCGAACGCACCGGGGAGCCCGAGCGTCCGAAGTTCGGTCACCTCCGCGCCGACAAAGTCGCGGTATCGGTTGCGCACGAGATCGTCCGCGACCTCGCCGGCCTCGAGCCCGGATCGATGCTGCCGAGCGAGGCAACGATGCTCGGCACCTACGCGGTCAGCCGCGGCTCGCTACGCGAAGCCCTCCGCATCCTGGAGGTGCAGGGTCTCATCCAGATCCGTCCCGGACCGGGAGGCGGGCCCGTGCTCATCGGTCCCGAGAGCGCGTCGCTCGGGAGGACCGAGACGCTCTTCTTCCATCTGCTCGGGGCGAAGTACCTCGATCTGCTCAAGGCGCAGGCCGTGCTCGAACCGACCATCGCACGCGTCGCGGCGGCCAACCCTGATCGTCGCAGCCTCGACCTGCTCGAGAGCTTCGTGGACCTCGACCTCGCCGACCCGGAAGATCCGGTCCTCTACAAGACGTACACCACGGGGTTCCACAACACGATGATCGGCGTCTGCGGGAACCCGATCCTGGCGATGATCACGAGATCACTGCGCGACATCACGACGTCGAGGATCGGGCCGGAGGTCTACAGCACGGAGACCGAACGCCAAGACATCGTCGAGGTGCACGGGCGGATCGCCAGCGCGATCCTCGCGGGAAAGGAAGCGATGGCCGAAGCGCTGATGGCTGACCACATGCAGGTGTACTGCAACCGCCTGATCGAACGGAAGTCGGAGATCCTCGGCGAGACCGTCGACTGGCACTGAGCTTCCGACTGGCACTGAGTTTCGTGAGGCGCCGATGCAGCCTCAGGACCGGGCCGCCGAACCCGTCAGCACGGCGATCTCGGCATCGGACATGCCCAGCTCGCAGCGCAGCACCTGCTCGGTGTGTTCGCCGAGCTTGGGCGCTGCCTGCCACACGTCGCCGGTGTGATTCGCGAGCCTCGGGACGACGCCTTGCATGCGCAACGGTCCGAGGTCGGGATCATCGACGGTGATGATGGAGCCGCGCTCGCGGTACGTCTCGTCGGCGACGATGTCGGAGGCGTCGAGGATTGCCGCGGCGACGACACCCATCGTCCGCATCTGCGAGATGCACTCGTGTTCGTCGTGCGCGGCGATCCACGCTGCGAGCCGCTCTTCGAGATGCGGACAGTTCGCGGTGATCAGTTCGCGAGAGCCGTAGCTGTCGACGGGCTCGCCGACGAGCTCCGCGATGTGCTGCACCGACGCAATCGTGCCGGATGTGACGGTGATCCAACGTCCGTCCGACGCCTGAAAGGTGTTCACGAGGGCACTCGACGAACCGGCGACGCGGTTGCCCACCCGCTCGAGCACGACACCCAACTGGTCATACGCGACGATCTGCGACTCCACCAACCGGAACAGGGTCTCGTCGACCGCCAGATCGATCCACTCGCCGTCGAAGTCCGGATCGGTGAGGCGGCGGTAGGTCGCGGCCTGGACGGCAAAGGCTCCCATCAGACCCGTGACGGTGTCCGCGTGGGAGAAGCCGCTGTGCACGGGCGGCCCATCGGGAAACCCCGAGATGTGGACGGCGCCACTCCGTGCTTCCCCGACCTTTCCGTATCCGGGTGCATCCCGCAGCGTCGTGGTTGCGCCATAGCCCGAAACCTGGAGCATGACGAGCTTCGGGTTGACGGCGTGCAGCGAAGGCCAGTCCAGCCCCCAGCGCTCGACGGTGCCGACGCGCAGGTTGGTGATGACGACATCGGCCCATGCCGCCAGTCTGCGGGCGACGGCCTGCCCGGGAGGGCTCCGCAGATCGAGGGTCACCGAACGCTTGTTGCGGGCGGTGACCTTCCACCAGAGACCCACGTCCTCCCTGAAGAGACCCATCATCCGGGCCGGATCGCCGGTTGCGGGGTCTTCGACGTGGATCACGTCGGCACCGAGGTCTGCAAGCAGTGTGCCAGCGACCGGGCCGGCGACGAGCTGGCCGAACTCGACGACCTTCAGCCCGGCGAGCGTCGCGTTTTCTCGCGGCTGGAGGCCCGCAGTCGGCATGTCACGACACCGGGGCTGTCGGCCAGCCCGGCACTCCCTCGTCGAGTTGCACGCCCAAGGTGTTCAGCAGGCCCGAGACGACGCGGTAGCTGAGGGACGCGCACACGAACTCGTACACCTCCGGAACCGACCAGCGGGCCGTCAGCTCCGCCCACGTCGCATCGCTCACCGCATCGTCGCTGTAGAGGTCGTCGGCCATCTGCAGCAGCACTGCATCCTCATGGCTCCACCCGTACGTCTTGATGGGCCGCGTCACCGCGTAGATCTCGGCTTCGGTGAGCCCGGCCTGGCGGCCGTACAGCGTGTGCTGGCCAAACTCGTACTCGGCCTGGCAGTTCCAGCCCGTCCGCAGGATCACGATCTCCCGTTGGCGTCGGGGCGTTTCGCACTCGTTGAGCACGACCTGGAAGAGCTGGCCGAACGCGAGCCCGAGCTTGCGGTGGTGCGCCATCGTCGCGTTGACGTTGGCCGCCTTGGTCTTCTTCCGGCTGAGTTCGAGCAGCTTCGGGATGGGCTGGACGCGTGGGGCGGTGAGGCGACGGGGTGCCATGAGATCGCTCCTTACTTCTTCTGGAATCGTGCGGTTGCCGCGAGGTGCTCGGGCTTGCCGTTGAGCGTGGTGTTGACGATGCGGTCGATGTGGCGCTGCACCGTTCGGTCCTGAACATCTGCGTACATATCGACGGCGAGCTTGGAGATGCCGAGCACATCCATCGGGATCTTCATGATGTGCCGGCAGAACGCGTACACGTCGTCCATGAACGTCTCTTCCGGATAGATGTCGTTCACGAGGCCGATGGTCTTGGCCTGGTCGGCGCCGACCGGCATGCCGGCCATGGCCATCCACTTTCCCCACACGGGACCGATGAGCCGGGTGAGCCGGCTGGCGCCGCCGCTGCCCGGCAGCAGGCCGATGTTGACCTCCGGAAGGCGGAACTCGGCGTTCGGCGTGCAGAAACGGAAATCGCACGACATCGCCATCTCCACACCGGCGCCGAGGCAGATGCCCTGCACGGCCTGGATGATCGGCTTCTCGACCGCTTCGAACTCGTCATACAGCAGATGGTGCTTTCGATAGTTGCGCCGGTAGCGACCGCCCCGTTGCGGCGAGTCGGGTACATCGTGGCGGCGGCCGGCTGACAGATCGATGCCGGCCGAGAAGTACCGGCCCTTGGCCGTGATGACCATGCAGCGAAGATCGTCGCGCTCCGCCAGCGCGCCGAGCGCCTCCCAGTAGGTCTCGGTCATCTGCGGGCTGATCGCGTTGAGCTTCTCCTGGCGGTCCATCGTGACGGTGATGATGCCGTCGTCCTCGGAGATGGTCGCGTGCTGGTCGGTGGTCATCGCGGGTTCCTTTCGCTAGCTGATATGTGCGCGTACTTCTTTCGGACGGCAGTCGGTTCTCGTCGGTTTCAGTCCATCGGGATCGACTGATCCCAGTTGACGTCGGCCCATTTGCCGGCCGCCACGGCGAGCTCTTCGATCGTCCACTGGTGCCCGTCTGCCGATACCGCGTCGGCGAAGCTCCAGGGCTGCATCAGGTGGACCTTGTCGCCGTAGACGAAGAACGTCTTGCCGCCGATCGGGCAGTCGGCCGTGGCGAGGTAGGCGACCATGGGCGAGATGTTCGCCGGGTCGCTCTTGTCGAACCCGACCTCGGCTGCCACTTTCGCCCGCTCGTCGTAGCGCTCCTGCGCGCCAGGCACGGTCATCGTGAGACGGGTGCGCGCTGCGGGCGCGATCGCGTTGCACCGTACGCCGTAGCGGCCGAGCTCCTTCTGGGCGATCTCGGTGAACGAGGCGATGCCCGACTTGGCAGCCCCGTAGTTTCCCTGGCCCGAGTTGCTGAGCAGACCGGACGTCGATGTCGTGTTGATGACCGATGCCTTCACGGTCTTGCCCGCCTTGGCCTGCTCCCGCCAGTACACGGCCGCCCACTTCGTGGGAAGGAAGTGACCGCGGAGATGGACCTTGATGACGGAGTCCCACTCGTTCTCGGTCATGTTCACGATTACGCGGTCGCGCAGGATGCCGGCGTTGTTCACGACGACGTGCAGATCACCGAAGGCCTCGATTGCCGCGTTCACCATGCGCTGCGCGCCTTCCCAGTCGGAGACGTCGTCGTGGTTGGCGATGGCCTCGGCGCCGAGCGCCCGGAGCTCGGCCACGACCTCGTCGGCCGGGGTCGCGTCCGACCCGTCGCCGTCGGTCGACCCGCCGAGGTCGTTCACGACCACACGGGCACCTTCCTTGGCGAACAGCAGCGCGTGCTCGCGTCCGATTCCGCGCCCTGCGCCGGTGATGATGGCGACGCGGCCCTCAAGTGCTCCCATGCTGTGATGCCTTCCGTGTTTGGTAGGTACGAACGTATGTGCACGTAGTTATTATCAAGTGGAGGCAGCTCAGATCGCGACGTCGCCCTTGAGCAGACGGTTCACGATCGTACGGGTGAGGATCTCGTTCGTCCCATCCGCGACGTTGACCTGGCGTAGGTGCCGGTACGCCTCGGTCAGTCCGAGCTCGTTCGTGAACCCGATGGCGCCGTGCGCCTGGATGGCACGGTCGACCGCCCTCGCGCCGGCCTGTACCGCCATCATCTTGGCCATCGACAGCTCCTTCACCGCACCCTGTCCGGCGTCGAGCAGCGCCGCCGCGTTCAGCGCGAGGAGGTGCGCGGCGTGGAGCTCGGTGAACGACTCCGCCAGCGGGAACATCACGCCCTGGTACTCGGAGATCGGGCGGTCGAACACGACCCTCGACTTCGTGTACTCGACCGCCATCTCGAGTGCCCAGCGCCCGAGCCCAATGGCGCGGGCGCAGTTGAACACCCGGCCGAGCGAGACGCCCTGCATGCCGATCCGGAACCCCTGGTTCAGGCTCCCGACGAGCTGCCAGGGTTCGATGGCCACGTCCTCGAACGCCGTCTCCGCCTCCGTGCCGCCGCCCTCGCCCCACATCCGGATGACCCGCTCGATGCGAACGCCGCTGGCGTTCATCGGGACCATGAACGCGCTGATGCCGCCCTTGCGCTGCGCCGAGAGCTCGCGGTCGGTGACGGCGAGCACGATCATCCACTCCGCAATGGGCGCATTGCTCGTCCAGATCTTGCGCCCGTTCAGCAGCCAGCCGCCGCCCTGCGCCGCGTCCGCCGTCGTGCGGATACGGGCCACGTCGGAGCCGGCGTCGGGCTCGGACATGCCGAAGCACATCATCTGCTCGCCCGTCAGCAACGGCTTCAGCACACGCTCCTTCGCCTCGTCGGTAAGCCCGGCCAGGACGGCGCTCGGACCGTAGGCCCAGTGGCTGATCGCGTACTGCCCGAAGTTCATGTTGCCGCCGCAACGGCGGAAGATGTGTTCGAGGCAGGCGAAGTACGTCCCGAAGCCCATCCCGCCACCGCCCATCTCCTCGGGGACGGAGATGTTGAAGTAACCGGCCGTGGCCGACGTCATCCGGATCTCGCGGATCATCTGCACCACGTCGGGCGAGTACCGGCCGTCCTCGGCGTAGTACAGCCGGGGCTCCTCCATGAGCTCGCGGTTCTTCTCGTACCGCGGGTAGACCTCCGAGGCGAGATAGGCGTCAATGCCGGCGAGGATGTCGTCGAGCTCCTCGGACTGGGCGAAGGCGATTGCGGTCATGTGGTCTCCTCAGGATCAGCGAACGTGGCGATTGCGGCGCGGGGTCTCGCTCAGCAGGGCGGCCGGCACCCCGGCGTCATAGCGGTGCAGGCATGCGGACCAACTGCTCCAAGCGGCTTTGGGCATTGCCGAACAGCTGCTCGTAGACGTGCGACCTCGATACGTAGCGATGAGCAGAATGCTCGTAGGTGTACCCCATCGCACCATGCAATTGAACTGCCGATGCCGCGTTCTTCATGGCCGAATTGCTCGACATGATCTTCGCGGTTGCAACGTGGAATTCGACGTCTTCGCGCGCCGATTCGAGGACAACTGCGGCGAAGAACGTCTGGTACGTGGCCGCGTCCGCCCGCACGGCCATCTCGGCGCATTCGTGCTTCACCCCTTGGTTGACACCGATGGGCCGTCCGAACTGGACACGGACCTTTGCGTACTCGCTGGCGAGGTCGCGAGTGGCCTCGGCGATGCCCGCAAGGACGCCGGACACCAGCAGCGTCCCTCGGCGGTGGA
>JAYUDQ010000187.1:0-6201 GCA_043739745.1 Acidimicrobiia bacterium
TGTACCACTGCCACCTTCTCCGTCACGAGGACAGAGGCATGATGGGCCAGTTCACCGTAGTCATGCCAGGCACCGAGAACTCGGCCCCACGACAAATCCCGACCGAACACAGCAGCCACCAGCCCGGATGAGCCACGGGCCGAGGCGGGGCGTCCCGTTGGACGGAGCGAGCAGAGCGGATCGAGTGAAGGTGTTGACGAGGCGCGCGGTGATCTGATTGTCCGTAAGGTCTTCGATGTGTTGGCTGACGATCCACAGGTGGCCGGCGGGGTCTTGGAGGCGTCCTTCACGGCGTCCTTAGTAGCGGTCGGCGATCTCGATGACGACTGTGGCGCCGTGAGCGACCATTGCCCTGCCCACTGCGTCGGCGTCATCAGCGGAGAAGGTCAGCAGCAGCGGCGGTCCGCCCAAGGCCTGCGGTGAGAGGTTGCCGTTCCCGTCCTGCTCAGTGAGGCTGATGAGCGCGTCGCCGATGCGAACCTCGGCCTGCACGATCTTGCCTGCCGGTTCCGCGACGCGCATCACCTCGGTGCCGCGAAGTGCGTCAAAATAAAAATCAATTGCGGCCGCAGCGTCATAGATGACGAGACGGGGAGGTATGAGGGTTGTCGTTGTCATGACCGTACTGTCGCGCTTGGGGCGGGTCAGGTCTTGACGATCCTGTCGGAATTAGCGTGGTGTGTCATCGGTGAGCAATCCCGAAAGTATCGGCACAAATGGTGACAACCGGATGTCACCATTCTGCGTCAAAGTTGGGTTCATGACAACGAAATCAGACCAAGCGTCGACTTCTTGGAAAGCCGCTATAAGTTCCATTTTGGTGAGGGAAGGTGGTCCACGACATCAACCGCCGAGCGAATGCGCACATCCTCGAACGACTCGTCCACACGCACCACTCGACACCATCGCTCGCCTCATCACACCGTTAACCGGCCAACTCGAAGTAACCGACAACAACGAACGCTGCTAGCTCCGGGGAACCACCAGCAACCCGGC
Organism: Acidimicrobiia bacterium; assembly: GCA_043739745.1. Lineage (GTDB taxonomy): Bacteria > Actinomycetota > Acidimicrobiia > Acidimicrobiales > JANYDT01 > JAYUDQ01. The sequence continues at coordinate 997 of JAYUDQ010000187.1, forward strand.
CATGTACGCCAGCGAACGACTCACGGCAATCCCTTACTCGTTCCACGTCATCGCATCCCCCGAGCTACACCACGCCGTCGACACGCTTGCACCACGACTCACCGCGGCGACAGGAGTAGCCCGGGCGACCCACGACGTCACACCGCTGATGACGAGCGACTGTTGGACTTTGCCGGAGAGACCCCTTGGTGGGCTGTGTACCCTCGAATCGGGTCACGCGGTCACGGGTCGCGCGGTCGGAGGTGGTGTGCCGATGTCGGCGACGGGACGGGGTTCGTAGTGGCTGCGGGTGACATCGGCCCGCCGGATTTTCGCAAGTTGGAACCAGCGGATGTCGTTTCGAAGTTGGCAGTGGGCGACGAGGTACCAAAGCCCGTCAAGGCTGGCGAGGATCACCGGCTCGGCGGTCCGACGAGTGACTGAATCGTTCGCTCCTCGATACTCGATGGCCACTGCGAGTCGATGCTCGACGGACCGCTCTATGGCGTGCAGTATGTGGTGTTTGGCAGTCTCGTGATTTGGAGTCGTGGTCATGACCCACACCCGATCCGCCAGGGTTTGGGCGCGGGCCCGTTGCGCTGGTTCTAGGGCGTCGTGAACTTTGCGTGAGGCGGCCTTTGCATCCGCCATGAACGGGCTTCCGGGGGGCAACGCCGCAAGTGCGACGGCGACGGCAACCGCTTGCGAGGCCGTGAAGTTGATCGGTGGGAGGTTTGCGGTGTTTGCCATCACGTACCCTCCTCCGGGGCCGGCCTGAGACCAGATGGGCGAACCGCTCTGCTGCAAGGCACTCACATCGCGTTTGATCGTGCGAACGCTCACTTCGAGAAGCTCCGCAAGCCGTGCACCCGTTGCGCCACTCTTTCCGGCCCGTCGGAGTTCCTCGCTGATCGCGTAGAGGCGGTCGTTTCGATTCATGACCAAAGTATCGCAACAAATGGTGACATCCTGGTGTCACCTATCCTGCGTCAATGTTGGTTCATGACAACGAAATCAGACCAGTCGACGACCATCGTTCACGCAGTGCTCGTGCCGGGATTCTGGCTCGGGGCATGGGCGTGGGAGGCCGTGACCCCCGTTCTCGAACGAGCAGCGATCACTACCCACCCGCTCACGTTGCCCGGTCTCGAGAACCCGAACAGCGACCGCAACGGACTCGTTCTCAACGATCACGTCGAGGCGGTCCTCAACATCGTCAGCGGTCTCGACGGAGAAGTCGTGCTCGTCGGCCACAGCGGCGGGGGCACGGTTGTGCAAGGAGTCGTCGATCGGATCCCCGATCGGCTTCGACGCGCGATCTACATCGATACCGGACCCCTCGTCGAAGGTATTTCACTTTCCGATACCAACGGAAGCGGTGATGTGGAACTACCCAGCTGGGAGGATCTCGAGGCCCAAGGAAACAGCGCCGAGGGCCTCGACGAAGCCACCAGATCGATGTTTCGATCACGAGCAGTCGCTCACCCAGGAGGTGTCGCACGAAGCCCCATCCAACTTCACGACCGGCGCCGACTCGACGTCCCAACAACCGTCGTATGTACGAGCCTCCCCTCAGCCGTGCTCCAAGAACTCACGGCGATTGGACAAATGCCCTCGGAGCTACCCCTCATGTCTGCGGTCCGCTACGTCGACCTTCCCACCGGCCACTGGCCGATGCTCTCCATACCCGAACAACTCGGTGAACTACTCGCCCAAGAAATCCGTTCGGCCAAGGGGTAACAGGCCCTAGGCGTCTTTTTCAGTGGTAGGCCGCGGCCTGGATGGCGTAGAGCTCTGCGTATGTGGCGCCTCGCGCTACGAGCTCTTGGTGACTGCCTACCTCGACCACTTTGTTGCCCGAGAGCACGACGATGAGGTCAGCCATGCGGACGGTGGAGAAGCGGTGGGAGACAAGCACGGTGACCCGGCCGGCCTCCGAGGCGATCCGGGCGTGCTCGGCGAAGCGCTCGAAGAGCGCGTGCTCGGTCTCGGCATCGAGCGCGGAAGTCGGCTCGTCGAGCACAACGAGAAGTGGGTCGTCACGTACCAGCCCGCGGGCCAATGCCACCTTTTGCCATTGCCCACCCGACAGGTCGACGCCGCCCGGCCAGCTTGGACCAAGCTGAGTCGAGAGGCCTTCGGGGAGTCGCTCAATCACGTCTACTGCACCGGCACGCGTGACCGCGCCGGTCACCGCCACTGGATCGTCGACGCGAGGAAGATCGCCGAGACCGATCGAGCTCTGCGCCGGCAACTCGAAACGGACGAAGTCCTGGAAGGCGCCGGCCATCCGCTCACGCCACGCCGACGCGTTGATGGTGGCAAGGTCGGTGTCGTCGACCAGGATGCGACCTTCGGTCGGTTCGTAGAGCTTGGCCAGGAGCTTCACGAGCGTCGACTTGCCGGCCCCGTTCTCTCCGACGATGGCCACTACGGAGCCGGCTGGTAGCCGCAAGTCGACATGTTCGAGGACGAGGGGCTGGTCGACGCCTGGGTAGGCGAACGACACGTCCTCGAAGGTGATGCCGTCGTGAAGCCGTTCGGGCGGCACCTGCTCGGCGTTCCGGCGGCGGCGCTCGACGAGGTCCTCGAGCCAAAGGAGCCGTTGCGACCCTTGGACGAAGAAGCCCCATGTGTTGACCTCCGTCGCCGCGAGGCCGATGTAAGCGGTGAGCCGGGCGCCTGCCGCGACCACGATGAGCGCGCCCGAGGCATCCGTTGCGCCCCGGGCGGATAGAACCACTGCAGCAACGAATGCGGCCGCGAACACCGACCACGCCGCGGTCTGGGCCAAGCCAGACCGAATCCGTATGCGCCGCACGGGGCGCTGGAATTCGTCCCAGGCCTTCGCCCGGGCGCCGGCCACGGCGTCGATAGCACCCGCCACGCGCAGCTCCTTGGCGGACGGCGCTTCGGTGTGGAGCACGAAGAGGTGGCGGGCCAACCGGCGATTGGAGGCCTCGCCTTCCCACACCGCCGATACCCGTCGACCGACCCCGGAAGCAACGGCCACCGGAGGTAGCGCGGCGATGCCGAGCAGGATCAACGCGGGGTGGACCGACGCCAGTACGCCGATCACGACGATGAGGCGCATCGCGATGCCGAGGGAACCGAACAACGACAAGAAGATGTGGTCGAGTGTGAAGACCTGATCGCGCAGCATGGCCAACCGATCGAGCACGTCGGGACGTTCGTGCTGCTCGATGCCGACCGTGGTCGCTTGCAGCCGGGCCACATGCGTTTCGAGCGCAACACCGAGGCGCTGGCGAAAGCGCTGATGCAGCCGATCGGATCCGCTGCGAAGCACCCAACCGCCGACGCACGAAAAGGCGATTCCACCACCGGCGATCAGCAGCATCGTCCGATCGGGCCGGCCGGGCGTGCGCAGCCCCTTGGCGATGAGGCCGAGCCACAGCGCGACGAGGGCGTCGGGCAACGCGCCGACGATGGTTGTGCCCAATGAGATCCACAGCAGCTTCGGCTCGAATCGGAACCCGAGGCGCAGAATGTGGAGGATGGCGCGGCGCTGCGATGGCAGGTCGGCCAGAACGTCATCGCTGGTGTTGCTCACTCGACCCCGCACCGTCTTCGAGCACGAGTTCCATGTCGTCGATATCCGCGGTGTGCTCGTCGTTGAAGCGGGAGGCTTGCAGGTCGAACATCACCTTGTAGCGACCGGCCTGGGCTATCAGCTCGTCATGCGACCCCTGCTCGACAACGACGCCGTCCTCGATGACGACGATGCAATCGGCGTGGCGCACCGTGGAGAAGCGGTGCGAGATCAAGATGGTGGTGCAGCCAGCCGTGGCGGCCAGTAGACGCTCGAAGATGGCCGCCTCTCCGCGCACGTCCAGCTGGGCTGTCGGCTCGTCGAGGATCACGACACCCGCACCGAGATGCACCGCGGCCAAGGCCCTCGCCAGAGCGACCCGCTGCCACTGCCCGCCCGACAGGTCCGTGCCTCCTGGCTGCGCCTTGGACAAGGGCTGGTCGAACTTCGCCAGCCCAGCGGCACCGGCGATCTCCAGGATGCGTCCGAGCTCGGCGTCATCGATCGACGCTCCGTCGAGCACGACGTTGCGGCGCAATGACAGCTCGAAGCGGACGAAGTCCTGGAACACGACACTCACCCGCTTGCGCCACGCCGCGACATCCAGCGACTTGAGGTCTTGACCATCGATGGTGATGGCACCCGACGTCGGGTCGTAGAGGCGGCACAGCAGCTTGACGAGCGTTGTCTTGCCGACGCCGTTGCGTCCGACAATGGCGAGCGACCTCCCGGCCGGGATGGTGAGGTCGAGGTGACGGTAGACCGGCGCGCCGCCGCTCGGGTAGGTGAAGCCCACATCTTCGAAACGAATCGATGCTGTAGGAAGCCCGACCGCCGACCCGGTGCTGGCCTCGGTGTCGAGCGCCCCTTCGGCGGCCATACGGGCCGCTAGCCGTTCGACGACGAGTACCGGCTGCGCGGCGCCTTCCAGCGCCCACGCGAAGCCGCCCACCGCCAGCGCGCTGGCCCCGAGTAGCGCTTGGGCGCCGACAACGAGGTGACCGAGCGTGAGGTGACCGTTGATCGCCGACGACACCAGCGGCACCAGCACCACGGCGTGCGCCACGCCCAGCACGGCGAACACCGTCCACAACGACCGTTGGCGCAACCGCATCGACTTCCATTGCAGATCCACTAAGCGGCGGCGGCGAGAGGCGAACCGCTCCACCGTCCACTCGCCCAGCCCGAAGACCCGCAGCTCCTTCGCCGGCTGCGCTTCCACCGCGAGGCGGTAGGCGTAGTCCGCATGACGCTGCTCCGCCATCACCTCAGGATCGGTCCGGTTCGACCACACCGAGCTCTCTCGCAGAAGCCAGTGGGTCGACAGCCATGCACCCCCGACGACGAACGGCGCCCACCACAACACGGTGCCGAGCACGATGGTCTGCGCTACCCCGCCGCCCAACTCGACCATGCCCGCCGAAATGAAGCCGAGAGCCACCGACAACGGCGGCCCCGTTATGCCAAGGTCGAAGTCACGGCCCATGGTCAGCTCGTCCGCCAACCCCGGCCGTTCAAGGTGGCTGATACCAGGAGGATCGGAACACGCCGCGGTGAGCGACGACTGCAGCCAGCCCGATGTCTGATCACCAAGGATCGCCCCGACTTGGGTGTGGATCGGCGACAACATGCTGAGCAACGCAAACGACCCACCTACCAGCACCAACGACCCACCT
>JAYUDQ010000188.1:0-14718 GCA_043739745.1 Acidimicrobiia bacterium
CCTCGCTGATTGGAGGGCGGACCGTCGGCCGCGCTCACTTCACCGGCCGGGAACGCGTGCAGCGCCGGCTCGGGCCTTCCGAACAGGAACCCCTGGGCCAGGTTGCAGCCAAGCCGTTCGAGCTGGGCCAGCTGCTCCATGGTCTCGACCCCTTCCGCCACGACCTGCAGGCCGAGTTCGTTGGCCATGCCGACGACTGCGCCGACGAGCGCGTTGTCGCGTCGGTCCGTGCCGAGGCCCTGTATGAACGACCGGTCGATCTTCAGGCAGTCGATCGGCAGGTCACGCAGATAGGACAGCGATGAGTAACCGGTTCCGAAGTCGTCAATCGACACGCGTACGCCGAGATCGCGGAGGCGCAGCAACGGCCCGGTCACGAGATGACGGTCGGCGAAGACGCTCTCCGTCAGCTCCAGGTGCAGCAGATGCGCGGGGAGGCGGTGACGCTCGAGCGTCTCGCGGACCACGTCGACGAAGCTGAACGACAGGAGCTGGCGCACGGACACGTTCACCGAAATGGTGATGCTGTCCGACACCTCCCCGATCGACCGCCAATGCGTGAGCTGGTGGACAGCCTGGTCGAGCACCTGACGGCCGAGGTCGTGGACGAGCCCGCTTCCCTCGGCCAGCTCGATGAAGTCGAGCGGCGGGATGATGCCGCGGGTCGGATGCATCCAACGGACCAGGGCTTCGAACGACGACAGCCGACCGGTGGCCACATCGATGATCGGCTGGTACCAGGCAATCAGCTCGCCCTGATCGACGGCCCGGCGGAGCTCATCGAGCAGCTCGAAGCGACGGCGGATGCGATCCTCCATCTCCTCCGAGAAGATCTCGATCCGGTCTCGCCCCCCGGTCTTGGCCCGGTACATGGCAATGTCGGCCTTGCGCAGCAGTGTGCCGGGGTCGAGCGTGTGGTCAAGGCTGGCGTTGGCCAGCACCATGCCGAGGCTGCCGGTCACGGTAACGCTCTGGCCGCCGACGTCGATCGGGGCGCGCAGGTTCTCGAGGATGCGCCCGGCGATCATCTTCGCGTTGAGCTCATCGGTCGCGGTCTCGGCTACGACCACGAACTCGTCACCTCCGAGGCGGGCCACGGAGTCGGAGTCGCGCAGCGTGTCGAGCAGTCGGTGTGACACCGTCTTCAGCAGCTCGTCCCCGGCTGCGTGCCCGAGCGTGTCGTTCACGTCCTTGAAGCCGTCGAGGTCGATCAGCATGACCGTGACGTTCTGCCCGTTGCGGGAGCTGCGAGCGAGCGCGTGGCCGAGCCGGTCGAGCAGGAGCGAGCGGTTCGGCAGACCGGTGAGGGGATCGTGGAGGGCCTGATGCGACAGGGCCCGTTCGGCACCGCGGCGGGCTAACGCGTTGGCAAACACCTCGGCAATCGTGCGCAGGTTGGCGAGTGTGTGCTGTGGCCAGTCGTAGCCGTCAGTCGGTCCATTGAGGGTGAGTAGGCCGGTGAGGCCTCCCGACACCCGCATCGGGATGAAGGTGACCTTGTGGACCTGGTCGGCGCCGGGGACTTCGATCGCCCTGATGAGCGCAGCGTGCTCATTGTCCTGGGTCGCTTCAACCGTGGTGCCCTCGACGAGGCGAGGTGCGATCGAGCGGAGGAAAGCGAGCGGGAGGTTCGGCGTCTTTTCATCGACGGCATCGACGCCGTCACGGTGCTGCTCGTCGATCGGCACGAGCATGCGCTGCAGATCGTCGAGGCTCCAGATCATCGTGCGTTGGATGTCGCCGAACTCGCAGAGCTCTCGGAGGCTGACCCTGAGGTCGCGCTCGGTCTCGTCGAGCGAGCTGTTGGCGAACCGTCCGGAAATGCGAGCCACGATCGCTTCGGCTTCGCGGACCTGACGCAGCTCGGCTTCTGCCGCCATCGCCTCATCGACACCGCTGGCCACGACCACGATGCCTTGGAGGTGTTCGTTGGCCGTCTCGTCGGTGAGGTCGAGGCGCACCAGTCGCGGGGGCGCGTCGCGCTCGGCGATCCGGACCACGACGTGCGAGCGTCTGCCTCCTGAGGCGGTCATCCGACGTATTTCCGCCTGGAGCAGGGTCTGATCGAGATCCATCGAGAGCAGGTGCTCCATTGCGGGGGAGGCGTACCGAAACGTCCCCTCGATGCCGACGACCGCGATCGCCTCTCGGGACGCGTCGACAAGCGCACGGAGGAAGTCGACCTCGGACCCGGGGCGCTCTGTGCGACCCTCTGAAGCAGCGCTGGGTAGAGCGACGGAAGAGCAGACCTGCGAACCAGCAGCATTCATTGCGCGACCCCGAGAAGAACGATGGAACGACGGACGAAAGGACACGCTTCGTCCCGAGTGGTCGGAAGCGGTTCCTTCATCGACCGTTCTACGCGGTCGCTGAATGGAATTAACCACAGGTTGTGGTCGAATCTCGATCAGTCCAGCCCTGTCACCCCGGCGGGATCGCTGCGACAACGACTGCAGGGTCGCCGGAGACGACGAGACGCGGAATGGTTTCCGCTGGTTGCACCACAGTGACGGCGGGCCGGGCCGGCTCGGGTTGTGCCGGTGCCTCCACGGGCGGCGCATCGAGAGGCTGCTCGAAATGCTGGGTGGCGGTCGACTCGAGCTTGCGCCGGATGCCCGCGTCGAGGCCGACCCGCGCCTTCCTCTTCGCCACCTCGATCGGGCTCGCCGCTTTGGGGGGACGCTTGATGGGCGCAGGCTCGTCGAAGGTGGTTACCGGGACGCCCTTCATCGCGAGTGTCATGTACGCGGCCCAGGTCTGAGCCGGGATCGTGCCGCCGGCCACCCGCCCGACGCCCTTGATGCCGACCAACGGACGGGGTCGGTCCTTGTAGCCCAGCCACACCGCCGTCGACAGCGTCGGGGTGTAGCCGACGAACCACGCATTGCCGTACCCCTGACTGGTGCCGGTCTTGCCGGCCACCGGTCGGTCGCCGAGCGCGGCTCGCGTGCCGGTACCCCCGGTGACGACTCCCTGGAGCACACTGTTGACGTTGTCCGCCACGGCCTTGCTCAGCACCTGTCTCGGCCTCGACTGGGTGTTGTCCTCGAGCACCCTGCCGCCGGCGTCGATGACGCTGATGATCGGTGTGGCCGGTGCCCGCAGTCCGCGTCCTGCGAACACGGAATACGCGGCCGCCATCTCCAGCGGCGAGACGTCGATCCCTCCGAGCGAATAGCTCGGACCATGGCGAGCCGGGTCGTACCAGGCCGAGGTAATGCCGAGGCGCTGCGCCATCTTGGCCACGTTCTCGATGCCGACGATGTCGAACCCGAGACGGGCGTAGGCGGTATTGACCGACTTGACGGTGGCCGTCCGCAGATCGACTGCGCCATAGGACGCGCCCTCGTAGTTGTTGATCACACAGCCCTTCACGGCCTTCTTGCAGCGCGGATCGACATACGGCGCGCCGCTGATCACCTGTGTCGGCGGAACACCCTGCGTGAAGGCCGCAGCCAGCACGATGGGCTTGAAGGACGATCCGGGCGAACGGCCTGAGCCGCCGCCGTCGACGTAGTTGCGGCCGGTGCACGTCGGCGCCAGCTTCGGGTTCTTGCCCCTCAGGAGCTTCTTCAGGGCTGCGGGTTTCGGGCAGTCGCCGAGCGCGAGGTTCACCTGCCCACCGGGTGCGTAGAAGTCGCGGCCGCCCACGAGCGCCTTCACGAAGCCGGTCAGCGGTTCGACCGACACGATCGACAACTCAAGCGGCGCCTTCGTGCCCTTGAGGGTCTTGGCCGCCGTCGCCTCCGCCTCGTCCTGCAGCGCCGGGTCGAGCGTGGTCGCGACCTTGAGCCCGCCGCCGTAGACCGTGGCCTCGCCATAGCGGGAGATGAGGTAGCGGCGCACGTAGTCGACGAAGTACGGGTAGCGGGTGACCACCTCGCGGGGACCGTAGACGAGCGTCACCCGCTTCCCCGGTAGCGGCGGCCCGTCCGTCTCCACCCACAGTTCCTGACCGAGCGCTTCGGTGTACTGGGTGCTGGTGATGTAGCCCTGCTCGCGCATCTGGCGGAGCGTGGCCTTGCGCTTGAACTCGGCGTTGGAGAGGTTGCCGCGAGGCTCGTACTTGCTGGGAGCGGGAATGATTCCGGCCAGCGTCGCAGCCTCGGAGATCGTGAGGTCGGCAACGTTCTTGCGGAAGTACGTCTGGCTGGCTGCGCCGACGCCATAGGCACCGTTGCCGAAGAAGATGTTCGACAGGTACTCGAACAGGATCGTGTCTTTGGTCATGCGCCGGTCGAGTCGGTTGGCGATGACCGCGATCCGCAGCTTCTTCCATGCCCGGTTGGCGTCGCGCTTCAGCGAGCTCGTCGATGCCGCCACATCGGCCGGGTCGTCGGGGTAGTAGACTGCCTTCACGAGCTGCTGGGTGATCGTGGACGCGCCTTGCTCGGCTTCCTTCTTCTGGAGGTCGCGCCGCACGGCACGGACGAGGCCGACGGCATCGACGCCGTTGTGCGTGTAGAAGCGCCGGTCCTCTGCCGCGATCACCGCATGCTTCAGCACCAGCGGGATGTCGCTCTGCTTGGTCGGGATGTTCTGCTCGACCTTGCGGAACACGGTGATCAGCTCACCATTGGCGTCGTAGACCTCGCTCGGCTGGATGAGCGGCTGCAGCTTGCGGGCCGGAATGGTGACCGGCACCGGCGTGAACAGCACGATGGCGAGCGTCGTCGCGACCATCGCCGCTGGCACGACCGTGACCGTGACCACGAGCACAGCGACCGTCTTCGTCAGACGGCGCAGGAACCTCCCGATCAGACGCAGCACCGCCATAGTTTCGCGCCGCTCGTGGCCGCGCCGGGTGAATGCGGTTCAGCTGGCGTCGTCGACGGTGGTGGCGTCCGGACCGCGCAGCACGGCATCGGCGTCGATGATGGTGTAGGCGTAGCCCTGCTCGGCCAGGAACCGCTGACGGTTGGCGGCGAAGGTCTGGTCGTTCGTATCTCGCGAAACGACGGCGTAGAACGTGGCTGAGCGGCCGTCGCGCTTCGGCCGCAGGATGCGTCCGAGGCGCTGTGCCTCCTCCTGCCGGCTGCCGAATGTGCCCGACACCTGGATGGCCACAGATGCGTCGGGGAGGTCGATCGAGAAGTTCGCGACCTTCGACACGACGAGCAGGCGTTCCTCACCACGGCGAAACGCTTCGTAGAGCCGCTCGCGCTCCTTCGTGGGCGTCTTGCCCGTGATGAGCGGCGCCTTCAGCCGTTCGGCGAGCGAGTCGAGCTGGTCGAGGAACTGGCCGATCACGAGCACGAGCTCGTCGGGATGACGAGCCACGAGGGCCTCGACGACGGCGATCTTCGACACCGCAGTCGAGCCGACGCGGTAGCTCTCGTCGGGCTCCGAGGTGGCGTACTTCATGCGCTCGTCGTCGGTCAGCGTGACGCGGACCTCGATGCACGAGGCAGGTGCGATCCACCCCTGCGCCTCGATGTCCTTCCAGGGCGCGTCGTAGCGCTTCGGGCCGATGAGGCTGAACACGTCGCGTTCGCGGCCGTCCTCGCGCAACAGGGTGGCGGTGAGCCCCAGACGGCGGCGGCTCTGGATGTCGGCCGTCGCCCGGAACACCGGGGCGGGAAGCAGGTGGACCTCGTCGTAGATGATGAGCCCCCAGTCCTGCGCGTCGAAGACATCGAGGTGGCGGTACTCGCCCTTCGTCTTGCTGATGAGCACCTGATACGTGGCGATGGTGACGGGCCGGATCTCCTTGCGCTCGCCCGAGTACTCACCGATGTCCTCCTCCCGGAGCGACATGTGCTCGATGAGCTCACGGCGCCACTGCCGGGCCGACACGGTGTTGGTGACGAGGATGAGCGTCGTCGCCTTGGCCTTGGCCATCGCCGTCATTCCCACAATGGTCTTGCCGGCGCCACACGGGAGCACGATGACACCGCTGCCGCCCGCCCAGAAACCCTCGGCCGCGTCGCGTTGGTATGCACGCACACTGAACGTGTCGTCTTCGAGGACGGACATGTCAAATGCCGCGCCATCGACGTACCCGGCCTGGTCATCCGCGGGCCAGCCAACTTTGATGAGCGCCTGCTTCAGACGCCCGCGGTCGGCAGGTTGGAGCCGGATCAGGTCAGGACCGACGGTGTCGCCGAGGATCGGGCCCACCTGCTTGTTGCGCCGTATCTCGGCCAGGACAGCGGCGTCGTGCGAGCGCAGCGTCAGCCCGAAGAGCGGGTCGTTCTCGATCACGAGTCGGCCGTAGCGACCCATCGTGTCGACGACGTCGATGAGCATCGCCTGCGGCACGTCGTAGCGGCTGAAGCGCAGGAGCGCGTCGATGCACTGCTCGGCGTCGTGACCCGCGGCCCGCGCATTCCACAGCGCAAGCGGAGTGATCCGGTACGTGTGGACGTGCTCGGGTGCCTTCTCCAATTCGGCGAAGGGGGCGATGGCAACCCGGCATGCGGGCGCGTCGGCGTGGTCGATCTCGAGGAGGAGCGTCCGGTCGGACTGGACGATCAGCGGGCCGCCACTCATGCCGGAGCCGTGCTCTCCGGCAGGTACGGGCGGATCATGTCCATCTGCTTCCACTCCGCTGCAGGCGGTTCGTGCCCGGGTGCGGGTGCATAGGTCGATATGTCCGCTGAAGATCGGTGCACATATCGTCCACAGTTGGGGAAGACCTGTGTAGTACGGATCACAACGACCGCTAAGGCGCCGTGGAACGAAGCCACGAGCGCGGGATCGTCGTCGGGGAACACGACTGCTGCCTCGCCGTTGACCCGGACGCGCCAGGGCGGGTCGAAGCGCACGAACAGCAGGCCAACGGCAGGGTTCACGGCGATGTTGCCGAGGCTGCGGAACTGGCCGTTTCCGTCATAGATCGCAAACGCAACGGTTGACTGGTCAAGCACCCGCACGAAACCGGGATGGCCACCCTTGTAGGACACGTCGGGCCGGCCCTGATCGTCCGCGGTCGCCAGGAACAGCATCGGCGCCTCGTCGATGAACGCCCGATCGGCGTCGGCGACGTGGTCGTGAACGGTCAGCTCTTCGAGGCGGTCCGCGAGACGGCGGGCGTCGAAGCGCTCCTGCATCTCCCGCATGCCGCGGTGGTAGAACGCAGAATCGTCAGTAGGGCTGATCGGGGCCTCGTCCACTCCGGCAGCGTACCGAGCCGACGCGCCAACGTCGGACCCCGGGCCGAATCACTGACCGGTCACCCAGCGGACGGATAGCCCGTCGACATGGCGCAACGGATTTTTGGCCGCTTCCTTTGGCGAGAAACCGAGCATGACAAACGCAATATCACCGGGCGGAGAGAAACCGAGACCCCGCCGACCGTGACCAACTGCAACCGGCCGTCGGCCAACGAGATAGAACTCCGGGAACGAAAGCATGCACCCAACGTGGACCTACAGCAGCGTCGGACTGTCCCCGGCCCGCAGGCGTTCGACGATGCCCCCCGGCGCGAGCACGCTGCTCGAGCCGACGCCGCGCACGACATCCCAGACGGTCGACGTCTTCGCCCGTGCCCGTGCGCTCACATGGCCACGCAGGAAGAGCGGCTCGCGCGGCCCGGTCGGACCGGAGAGCATCACGCCCGCCTCGTCCTCTTCGACGGGCAGGAAGCCCGCCTCACGCAGACCGACTACGAGCTTGGGCAACGGCACCGAGCTGACGACCACCGTCGGCGCGATCTGGCGCAGCTTCAGCCTTGCCGTCTTCTTCGCCCGGAGGAGGCCGGCGATGAGTGCCGGATCGTCGCTGCGCACGTAGGCCACAGCGGCGCCGAGCCGCAGCGACCCGTACCGGCGGGCGACGTCCTCGACGAGGTAGCGCAGCGGCTGCGGCACGGCCGGTCGGGCATGCGTATCGAGGAACGCGAGCAGCTCTCCGGCCGTGCGGCCGTGGTCGAAGGCCCGCCGCAGCGACGACTCCGAGAAGCGATACACGGTGGCCGCGCCCTTCGACTCGACTGCGGCCAGGAGGCCGAGCTCGGCGGCGACCACCGCGTCCAGCTCGCCGGGCGCGAGCGCAGTGAGGTCGGCCTGGGCGGTGAACGTGGTGACCGGTTCCGGGAACACCGCTGCCGCCGCCGCATCGGCCGCCTCCTGCGAACCGAGCAGCTCGGCACGGCCGAGCGCGGTGAGCGCACCTCCGTGGACGATACCGAGCAGTGCGGCCTCACCCAGCAGGTGCTCGGTCATCTGCACGAGGTCATGGCCTTCGTTGCCCGCGCTCCAACGCCCCGGTTCGTGCCAAGTGGCTCGGCGGGCGACGCTTTCGATCGTCGCGGCCGTACCGTCCGGGAGCTGCGAGAGCGCGTCGATGACCCGGGCGCGGCGCCAGATCTCATCGTTGTCGATGAACCACACCGGTGAGAGCGGGGCCTCACCGCGCTCACGGGTCATCGACGCCAAGACGCGGCTCAACGACGTGCCGGCGTTCGCCCAGGCCTGGACGATGGTCCGCCAGCGCTCGATTGCGGGCCGCCGCAGCCATTCGTCGAACGTGCCCGTCGCGGCAACTCCATTGTACTCATCGGCAACGAGGAGACCGGCCAGGCCCGCCGCTTCGATGAGCCTGGCCGCCGACCCGTCGTCGATGCCGATGGACTTCGCCACGGCCCGAACGTCTTTCACCGCAACACCGCCGCTGCGCAGGGATGGCGGATTCGCCCGCTGCCAGAGCGTGCAAACGTGGGCGACGGCATCGATGGCGGCCAGCGGGGTGAGATCGACGACAGGCATCGTCCACGCCGGGAGAGCACCGACCTGGGCCACGACCTCGGGCGGGACCGTGACGAAGCGGCGCAGCGGCGCGCCGCCCCGGAGCGCGATGACGATCTCCCGGGGGATCACGACGGCCTCGCCGTTGGCCGGCACGAGCAGGGCATGGCTGAGCAGCCAACCGACGGACGTGGGCAGTTCGGTCCTCGCCCAAGGACGCGTGTCCATGGCCACGACCCCGCCGACGTCGTGGATGCCTTCCAGTGCGGCGACGGCGTCGAGCGGCGCCGCCTCGATCAGCCGTGCGACGTTCGGGCCCGCCGAGAGGTGGGTTGTGATGTCAGCGATGAGTCCGACCTTCGCCACCGGCCGATCGGCCAGCCCCAGGTTGTGGGCGATGGTCCGCAGATCGCCCACACTGAAGCGGTCAAGGACGGTGGCCAGACCCGAACGGAGCTGGAACGGTGACACGAGGAGCCGACGCATCGCCGGCGGCAGCGACCACGAGCGCGGCGCCTCGGCGTGGATCGCATGCGACAACACGAGGCCGAGCACGCGCAGGTGGTCGAGGATGGCCGTGATGCGAGCAGGATCACCAGGTTCGGCCGCCAGTGCCGCCACGTCCGCCGCGCTGGACGGTTCGCCGAGATAGCCGAGGGCGTCGAGCACCTGCCGGGAACCGTGGTCGACCTGGGCGAGGCAGGCCTGCAACGAAAACGGCGCACTGGCCCGCGTCGCGAGGTCCGCGAACGATGCCGGTGGCGGGTCGGCGAGCTCCGAGCGAACGGCGAAGAAGACGGACAGCTCCTCGTTCGTCAAACGGCGCAACGCATCGGCGACACCCACACCCGCAGACTAGAGGGGTCTGCCCGGAAGCGGACCTGACTCAACTCCGGGGCGAGAGTCGCCGATGCCGATGCCGATGAGACATGTGGCAACCTCAAACGAAATCAGCGGTGCTTCCGACCTCCTAGGATTTTGACACCTTGGAAGCGGGAGAGCCATCACCGATCGGTCGTCTACGCGCCATGAGTCGGACCGAATCCGGTCGCAAGACCCTCCGCTACGCAGCGGTGTCGGTCGTTGCCATTGCCGTCAGCCAGGTCACCCTGGTGCTCTGCTATGGGCTCCTCCACTGGGACGGCGACAAGTCGATCCGGGCCCAGCTCGCGGCCTTCGTCACCAGCACGATCCCGTCGTACTACCTCAACCGCATGTGGGTGTGGGGCAAGTCCGGCAAGTCGCACATGTGGAAAGAGGTCGCGCCGTTCTGGGCGATCGGGCTCGTCCAGCTGCTCATCTCGCTCGTCTTCGTGCAATGGGCCCAGGGTGTCATCGAGCGCTCGACCGATTCCCACCTCTTGCGCACCGCCGGCATCATGTTCAACAGCCTGTTCATCTACGGCGTCATGTGGGTGGCGAAGTTCATGTTCTTCAACAGGGTCCTCTTCGCGCACCGCCCTATGCCGGCCTCGCTCGAAGCCGCAGTCGACGAGATCTGAGGTTCACCCCTTCTGCCGGGTCACCTCGACATCCGCGAAATGGACATGGGCACGCTTCTCGTCGAGCGTCTCGACGAAGAAGCCGATGTCGCCTGTCGGGTGGTACCTGCGGGTGTCGTAGCCGCCGACCCGCCTGCCGTTGATGAACAGCGACAGGTGACGTCCGAACGCATCGACCCGCAGGGTGTCTGGCTTGGTCGGGTCGAGCCCGGTGAGGCCCCTGACGCGTCCACCGGTGAGCACCCGGAACGGCAACGTGTCCGCATGCAGGAGGTACCAGCGGCCGCCGCGTGGATCGATCACGAACGCGTAGAAGTCCTCCGGCCGCTGCGGACCCTTCACACCGGGAGGCGGGCTGCTCACCGGACCCGAGGCCCGGAACGCGAGGCCGTAGCGGAACCTCCCCGTGGTCGTGCCGGTCTTGTCGACGAAGGTGTGGGCCACGATGGAGACGTCGGAGTACTCCACACCGAGTAGCGAGAGTGCCTGCACGCCCGGCATCGACGCATCGACGTGGTACCAGGACGGTGCGTGGTAGCCGACGAAGTATGTCGAGTCCTTGATGGTCGGCCAACCCGACTTGGGGTTCTCGAAGTTGTCACGCAGCAGAACACCTGGCGCGACGGTCGTCGTGGGCGCGAGAGGGGTCGTCGAGACGATTGCCGGCACCTCGTGGGTCTGGGCGAACTGCCCGGCGGCCCTGGCCGGGTCGACCGCAATGGCCGCACACCGGAACCCGGTCTCGGCGATCACCGACTCATTGGTTGGGTCGACGGCCTGGCGCATGGCTGCTCCTTCGCGGACCCGGCCGTACTCGCCGCCGCGCCTGACCTGGTTCGAGCCGACGGCCGTGTAGGGCTGCGCTACCCATTCCCAGGCGCTACCGACGGTGTCGTGCACGCCGAACGGGCTCACGTTGGCGGCGACGCTGCCGACGGCCTTGCTCCCCGGCGTGTCGAGGTCCACGAGCGCCGCGTTCGCGCCCCACGGGTAGAGCCGACCATCGGACCCGCGGGCGGCGGCTTCCCACTCCGCGTCCCCTGGCAATCGCTTCCCCAGCGCCGCGCAGTACGTCGTCGCCCAGTCGAAGCCCATGCCGATGACGGGATGGTCGTCCTTGCCCGTCGGGATCGCGCCGCGCACCCAGCCGCCGGGTGTGGGCGCACCGACCGCATCGACGAACTTCGCATAGTCGGCGTTGCTGACCTCGAAGGTGTCGATGAAGAATGCGTTGACTGCGAGGGTGCGCTTGGAAACCGCTTCGTCGGAAGGCTTGTCGCTGCCAACCGTGTAGTTGCCCTTCGGGACCGGGACCATCTTGACGCCGGACGGCAGCGCCTCCTTCGCCGGTACCTTCGTGGTGGTCACCGCCGCCGGCTTGGCCGTGGTCGGCGTCGTCGTCGGGCTTGACGCCGCGTGTGCGCTGCCCACCCCGACGGCCAGTGTGGCGATGACGAAGGCGGGAACAGTACGACGACCGATCATGAGACGCTCCTGATTCCGAAGCTGCCGAAGTGGATGTGGACCTTGCTGGAATCGGGGTCGCTGGTGAGCACGAAACCGGCGTGGTTGCCCTTCGGGAGGGCCGCGCCCTGGGGCGACTCACCCCGGTAGGTGCCGTTGATGAAGTACTCGATCTTGGTCCCGTAGTCGCGCAGCTCCAGGGTGACCGTATCGGTCTCCTCGGAGTTGAGTTGTGCCTGCCCGATGTCCACGGTCTTGCCATCCGGTTGGTGGACGAAGGCCCGCCAGCGCCGGTTGCGGGGATCGACCACCAGGGCCACGAACGACGCCGGGGTCTCCTTCGGCGTCGGGCTCTCGTCGGCGCGGATGAGCACGCCCCACTCGAACGTCCCGGCCGGCTCGGTCAGGTTCGGTTCGACCTCGCCGGTGGCGACGATGCCGATCGGCGTAGGCGGCGTTATGCAGGGGCAGAGGGCGACGACGCTCGTCGATGGCTTCTTGGTCTCGAGATGGAAGAACTTGTTCGGGTGGTACCCGAAGCGGAAGTCGGGGGTGCTGACCTCCAGCCATTCGAGCTTGGAGCCGCTGAAGTCGTCGTAGGACTTGTAGCCCGGCGGGATGGTCACCGTCGGGGCCACGGGGTCGGCCGGGCGGGTGTAGTCGAGGAAGTCGGGAGTGAGTGCCTTCTTGCCGTCGGCCGCCGAAGCTGCGCATCGGATCCCGGCCCCGAGCACGGCGTTGGAGGCCTTCTCATCGACCGGCAGACGGCTCCAGTTGTTGCGGATGTAGCCGTTCTGCCCACCGCGCAGGACGTGCTTGCCGGCGCCGACCTTGTTCGGGTCGTACGAATCGCCGACCCACTCCCAGACGCTGCCGGTGAGGTCGAACACGCCCATCGAGCTCTTGTCCCCCGGCACGGACTCCACCGCATAGGTGCCGTCGATCGGTAGTGACACGGCGGCGAGGTCATTGCCCCAGGCGTACTTGGTGCCGTCCTTGCCGCCCGCCGCGACCTCCCACTCGACCTCGGTGGGGAGGCGCTTCCCCCGGGACTGGCAATATGCCGTCGCCCACTCGAAGGTGATGGCCCGCACTGGATGGTCGAGCTCAGCGTCGGGAGGTCCACTCGAGGTCCAGCCCGTGAGCGGCGGCGCGGCGTCGGTCTGGTCGACGAACGCCTTGTACTCAGCGTTGGTGACCTCATGGCGGTCGATCACGAACGCGGCCACGGCCACGTCACGACGCTTCGATTCGGCCAGCAGGTCGGGCTTCGCCGAGCCCACGGGGTACGTGCCCGGCGGGACCGGCACCATGCCTTCGGCCGACGGCATCGCGTTGTCGCCCGCCGCCGCTGCGGTCGTCACTGCGACTGGCGTGGCGTCCGACGAGACCACGGTCGGTGCGGCACTGTTGGCAGCGGATGTCGCATCCACGGCGGCGGAGGTGTCGGCCGTCGGCGCGGCGGTGCCCGGCGCAGCCGTATCGGCGGGACTGGTGTCGGCGGGACTGGTGTCGGCCGCGCTCGAATCAGCGGCCGCGGTCGGCTGCGCTCGGGGCGTGTCCTTCGACGACTTGGTCACGACGAACACGCCCGCGCCGAAGGCGAGGATGGCCACGATGGCGGCTACCACCAACCAGGCCGGGCGGTGGCCCGAGGCCTGGGCAGGCGGGTCGAGACCATCGTCCACCATCGCCGCCGGCGGGGCTACCACCAGCGGCGCAGGTACGACGCGCGGCGCAGGCACGACCGGGTCTGGACGGCCACCCGCCTGATCGTCGATCGCTTCGGGCGCAGCTGTCGGGCGGGACTGGCCCGGGTCGACGTCTGGTTGGCGGGGCGTCGCGGCTGATGCAGCGGGCACCGGGATCGCTGACGTCTCGGCCGCGATGGGCAGGTCAGCGGTTGGTGCTGTTGCTGCTGATGTTGGTGTCAAAGCTGGTGTTGGTGTCGGGACCGGACTCTGGATGACGGACGGGCGGACGGGTGGGGCGGGTCGGGCACCCGGGCGAGCCAGCGTCGAGGGGGGAGATGTGCTCGGCGCAGGCGCGTGCGGCAGAGGCGGCAGAGGCGGCGGTGGTTGCGTGCCGCTGGAGGTCGCCGCGGGCGGCGGGGTCGGAGCGGGCGGGGGTGTCAAGATCGGCGGAGGCAAGATCGGCGGGTTCACAGCGGGCGGGGGTGCCACCGCGGGCAGGGGTGCCGCAGCGGGCGGGGCCGGGGTCGGCGGAACCGAAAGGACCGAGGTGGCCGGGCCCGCAAGCGTCACTCCCGAGCCCGACTCTGTGTTCTCGATCGCCTTCGCCCAGGTCGTGGCCACCCAGATGGCCAAGCCGGCCGAGACACCCGATCCCTGCATGCCCGTGGCCGCCGTCGTCGCCGACATGCCGCGGGCAATAGCCCTGGGTAGTCCGAGCTCGCCCGCCGCGACCAGCCCGTCGATCTCCGCCGCAGTGTTGTCGCCGCCGCCATCGGCGAGGGCGGCGGCCAACAGTTCGCGCAGGCGTGTACCGTCGTCACCGACGTTCGGGCCATGTCGCCCGACCACCTCGCCGAGCGCGTCCGCCACTTTGTCCGCTGCTGTCCGGTCCGTCACCTGAACTCCCTTTTCGCACTGAACGATCGGCGGGTCGCGAGTTGCGCCGGACGCATCGCTACGTTTCGATCCGGCGGCGCCCTCGAGCAGCTCTACGCATTATGCCCAGGCAATGCCCGCGCATTCGAGCCAGTTCCTGAAACGTCCGCGGATCTGCCCGCTCGTACCGCAGTCCGGCAACCCGCGTCGCCACCCGGATCTGCGCCCAGCGACGACAGGAACCGGCTGCTTGACTCGCGGCCGTGACTGCTGCGCTGGACGAGCTCATCCGCCTCCTCGACCTCGAACCCATCGAGGTCAACATGTTCCGCGGGCACAACACCGACGAGAAGCGCATCCGCACGTTCGGCGGCCAGGTCGCAGGACAGGCACTCGTCGCCGCAGGCCGCACCGTCGGACCAACGAAGCATGTGCATTCTCTGCACGCATACTTCCTGCGCCCGGGTGACCCGACCATCCCGATCCTCTATCAGG
>JAYUDQ010000189.1:0-6196 GCA_043739745.1 Acidimicrobiia bacterium
GTCAGTTCCATCGTTGACGCCACAGCGCCGCCCATGCCCATCGAACCGGAGGACGGGCTTGCCTCGTGCTCAGATCGGTCCGCCAGGGCATCCATCCGGCGCCGCCGAGGCGAACCAGAACGACGACGTCAGTAAGGCGGCGGACCGCATCGACTCGATCGAGAACCCAGCCGGCATATAGCAGGGCTGCCCCGACGAACCGCTGGACGTCGTCTTGGATGATCGCCGGGATCTCCACCCCGCGCCTCCCACCGCTCGAACGCAGTACCGTGCTGATCCGAGAGCTGTGAACCGCGGACCGACTCGGTCGTTCCCTCGGTGCGGTCGAGGCCTGGGTTCGGACCGAAGAGCGCCTCGCGCTGCAAGTCAGCCGTCAACGCCACATCGCTGAGCTCGGCTGGTCGAATCACCTGTTGGTGCGGACCGGCAGCGATCGCCACCGCTAGGTCTAGAAGCGCCTCGACGAACTCAGGCCAGCGAAACGGAGCCGCCGGCTACCCGGGATCGAGTCCCGCGGTGTCTGCCCTTTAGGTTCTGATTGCAACGACCGATACTTGCGGTGACTGCAATAGAGAACCGCGAACGGGCCAAAACGGAACAGCCCTCGGCGGCCACCGAGAGCTGTTCCACGGCCCGCACGGAGATGAGGACCAAGTGCCAGGTTGCCCTAGCTATGTACCTTGCAATATCGGACGTTCACTTCGACACCTGAAGCCCTCCGCGAAACGTTGTGAGCATCACCGTTCAACCACTTTGTGAAACGGTCGTTCCGATCCTCGGGTAGCACCACTATGTGGCTGACTACCGACTAATCGCCGCGACTCGCAACGGCGTCGACCGGCATTGGTTCGTCGTTCTTGAACGTCGCAATAGTTTCGCGTAAGCGACAACCCGAGCCGCGTTGCCACGTGGCACAACAAGCCCAAGTCGATCAGGTTGGCCTCGATTGAGCACCGGTGATCGACCGTTTTGGGGCTGTGGTGAGTGGCCCAAACGGATCATTTGTGACGGCAACACCGAGACCCGGAAGTATCCCGGCTTTTCGAACTGACCCGCTACCGGTAGCTCCTACACGGCCCAATTCCGCCCGGCCCCCTCTTCGGCGGGCGGGCCATTCCGCGTTGCCTCGGCTGCCCGGGTGGGTGCGTCCAGGCGGAGAGGCGACCGTGACCTACGCTCAGTACTTCCCAGCAGTCCCCACTGCACCTCGCCGGGTATGGGCGGTTCACGGTTGTCTGCGCGCCGAGCGAAGTTGCGCCCCCGAGCCGGCGATCGGGGGCATAAGGAGGTGCAACCCAGCTTTCGCGTCGAGGCGAACCCCTCCAGACGGCAAGCATGAGGCGGGCCCGCGAGCGCACATCCCAGCCAACCAATGGGTTCGTCTTCGTCCAGTCCTCATCCCGAAAGGAGCAGCGCTGCTGATCTAGCGAGTAAACCGACCTTCCGAACGGAGCGCGGCACGTCAAACGCGTGACGCTGCAGTGACAGCTACCGCAACGACGTGACCCCGAGCTCCCCCGCTCGGGCTGAAGATATTGACAACGACGACCCGGTCGCTCTTCAGGAAGCTCACCGTCGCGCTGTCGGCCGGGTTCTTGTCATCGGCCTTCCCGAACATGAAAGCGCGGTCGGCGACACTGACTACTTGGTAGTACTCGCCGATCTCAGGACGGACGTCGCTCGCCAACGTGGCCGTCGTCGCGAAAGCATCCTTCCCGTACGGTGCGAGAGCAACGGTCAAAGTCGCGACAGTCGTGTCACCGAACCCCGGGCCGTAGACGCACTGGTTCGCATCAGGCCTTCGCGCCGGACCGGGATCAGACCCAAGCGCAGCCGTCGCCTCCGCTCGGGTGACGAGCAAGCACGGATCGAGCGGCCCGTTCACTGCGCCCGGCGCGGACGGGACCTTCGGTGACCCGCTCGGCCCGGCCTTCGTCGGCAAGGACGAATCGGGCGTCTCCTGCGGGTCGGGAGTGGAACATCGCTTCAGCAGCCACGCCACCGCGGCCTTTCCCGATGAAGAAGAACTGAGGCCAACCGAACGGCTCGCTAGTTGCCGAGCCTCCTTTGCCGTCGTTACTTTCGCCGCCTTCGCGACAAGAAGCGCATCGCCTGCGAAAAGGGTACGCACCGACTTCGGGGCATCAGCGGGCAAATGCTTGCCGATGACCTTCCAGAACGGGAGAACCTGCAACGCTGAAGCTCGGATCGCATCGATCGGTTGGCCGAAGTCGATCGCGATCCCGTCGGCGCTCGGGGCCAGATCACAGAACGTATCGGCACGAGCACTCGGCGCCTCAAGAACCGCATTGCCGAGCAGGAGCAAGCCAAGGACCGTAGCCATCCTCAAAAGCCGCCACCGCGGCGGGCCCACCCGCAACGCCCCCCGACCTGCAGGACGATAGTGAACCACCGAGCGTGCGATCTCTGCACGGTACCGGACAACCTGACTCGACCAGCGGCTCACAACGACTCCCGGCGCGCAAGAGAGTTGGCTCCGACCGCTCACCGCACCATGCGCTCCAGCCCATCACAAGTCAAGGACCAGTGTCTGTCACGACCGCAAAGAGCGCAGGCCCAACCCCTGCCCAACCCCAACGCGATCGATCCGTCCCCCACTGGTAGGGATCATCGAAGTCTCCCCAAACTCGATCACTGAAATTCCCCACCCTTGAGCGGGTGCTTGTAGGGAAGGTCACCAGTTCGGGTGGGGGCTCATCGACACTGACGGTTCCGACAGACCCTGGCACTGGCCCGAGCCCGCTGACCGTCGGAAAAGTATGCGCGGGAGTTCCGACCCGGCGCGCACCTCGCACCTCGCCGACGATCGAGGGCTCGGTGCGCGATTTCGCGCCGAGACCACCCGCATCACAAGAGGCCGGTTATCGGGCGGATGCCCGCTGCGGGACTCCGCCTAAGCGTGTGCTCCTTATCGGCCCTAACGAGCGGGCTCACCGGTGGGTCGAGAAGGCCGAAGGTGTAGCTGGAGCCCGCTGATCGTCAGCAAAGTTTGCGCGGGAGTTCGACCCATCTCGCATCTCGCATCTCGCCGACGATCCAACACTTCTGGCGCGGATCGGCGCATCGCACTAGTACGCGAACCCTGCTGGCCGTCTTCTGTCTTCTCGAACGGTTGAGATCAACGTCCGTTGATACGTGCGCTTATGGTCATCGCGGTTCGAGGTGTCGGATCCGGTACACACTCCCTAGGCTGATCTCCAGTGCTTCGGCTACCTCGCACGGTTTCATGCCCGATGCCAGATCGGCACGAACGCGGTCATGATCGATCGTGCGCGCTGGCGCAATGAGGTGGCGGATCCCGCGCTGATGGGCGGCCCAGCACACGGCGCTTACGGAAACAGCGCGATCGGCGGCGATCTCTCGTGGTCGGCGGTGCCGCAACTGCTCGACGAGTCCGGTCCAGTCGACGAAAGGGCGCGGGTTCACCTTGAGGCCGAGTCGGCGCATCCGCCCGTAGATGTAGTCCTTTGTGTCGCCGTGACGCTCGGCGATTTGCGCCACGGTGAGGCCGGCTCGTAGATCGCCGGAGAGCGTCTCATGAGAAAGTCGGGCCCGTATTGCCCAACATTTCCACTCGGTCGTGTGTTGCGTCTGAGCTCGCTGCGGAAAGGTTGGTCTCGATGCGGTCAGCCTTTGATGGAGTTCGCCGGCTGACTGGGTGTGAGTCTCGCGCCCGTTTTGGAGTTTCGCCATTGCGTCTCTCGACGGCGTATCGGAAAAGTACGTCGGGACCCGACGAGCCGCACACTTCCCCTGCCTCCGACGATCGAGCGTTGGGTATCGCCGGTTACGAACGGGTTGCGTGGTCGCCCGGTTGAGCGTGGCATCTTGGTTGGTGCAGGAGGTGGAGGTGCCATGCGGCTGCTGCGTCGACTTCGGGGCCGGGGCAGGCACCGCCGAACGCCGGTTACGAGCGGATCTTCGTGGACGATCGAGCCGCACATGTCGGCCGATGCGGGCGCGCTGACGTGCACTACCCCACGAGCGAGTGTGCGATTCAGTAGCCTTGGCCTCATGATCGTGGATCGACTCGAAATCGATGCGGGCGCCTTCGAAGCCGCGACGGGCTGGCAGCTCAAGCCTGAGGGCGCATGCAAGGGCGACGTGTGCGTGCCGCTCGACCGATCGGCCGGCGCAGCGGGGGGATTCGACCTCGTGACGACCGCTGATCGGCTGGGTATGGCCATCGTCGCCGATGCCGAGGCGGGCTTGTGGTCGATCGGCCCCGAGAGCCTCGGCGGGCGCTCGCTCGCCACCGCCGCAGCACCTGAGCTGTCCCTGCCCGACGTGCTGACCGGCGCGAACGTCAAGCTGTCGTCATTCCGCGGGCAGAAGGTGGTGCTCGCCGCCTGGGCGCCGTATTGAGGCTGCCGCTTCGACCTGCCCGGGTGGCAGGCACTGCGCAACGAGATCCACGGCCGAGGCGTCGAGATCATCACTGTTGGCCTTGAGATGGGCGGCGCCCAGGTGCTCCGTCCCATCGTCGAAGCGGCCCGGCCCGAGCATCCGTCGCTCCTCGACGACTCGCACCAGATGGACGCGCTTTTCGGCGTCACCAACATCCCGCAAGTTCTGTGGATCGACGAGGCCGGCATGATCGTGCGACCGGCCGAACGCGGCTCGCCGGCGCCGCAGCCAACCGAGGACCCGTTCGCGAAGTGGGTGTTCGAGATCATGGCACGGGGCACGACGCACCCCGAGTGGTACGGCGATCGTGTTCGGGACTGGGCGGAGAAAGGACCCGATAGTGAATGGTCTCTCACCCCCGAGGCCGTGATCGCCGCGTCACACCCCCGCACGCAGGCCGTGTCCGAAGCCGCTGCGCACTTCGCACTCGCGCAGCACTTCTGGCGCACAGACGGCTTCTCGACCCGGGCACTACAGCACTTCGAACGTGCACACACCCTGCAACCCGAGAACATCACCTACAAACGGCAGGCCTACTCGGCATGGAGCTTCGCGAAAACGCACGAAGACGCTGCCCGATTCGCACAGTCACCGAATCCCGGCGAAGAGGACCAGTGGCCCTTCGTGTCGGAGTTCGTTGCCGACGCGAAACAGTACCTAGGACTCGACCTGCCGGCAGCCTCCCCACGACCAGAGCCTTCAACCTGACGATCGCACCAAGGCTTCCACTCCGCACGCAACGGCCATGCCCGGACGTGTGGCACCCGGCATCTGGGCATCGATCAGGTCGATCGGAACCTCACCCATCTCATCCCGAGTGCACTACGCGCCCATGCGGCCAGCGTCGCGCTCCGTTCGTTCCGGCGCCTTGCCGGCCATTTTCGATCCAGGATGGACCGTCGTCGAGGTGCGACGTTCTCAGGTTGAACAACCTCGCTGTCCCAACACTCCGCGAGTTGGACATCGCCCATGACATCGTTCGCTCGAGTGGGGAGCCCGCCCAGTACCCAGCGACCCCCTCGGCTCGGACGCGACGATCGACGCCCGCACCCTCACGTCACCGCCTGTGTCCAGTGGCAGCCGAAGGAAGACCACATCCGTCAGCCGCACACTTCGAACCTTACGAGCGGGTCCTGATCAGTCCAGACCACTCGAAAGGGTGGCTGGAGGCCGCTGATCGTCAGCAAAGTTTCCGCGGGAGCTCTGACCCGTCGCGCACCTCGCACCTCGCCAACGATCGAGGGCTCGGCGCGCGATTCCCCGCCGAGACCACCCGCATATCGCGCCGGTTATCGGGCGGCGATCGAAGCGGAACACCGGCGCGGATTCGGGTGCCCGTGAACCACGGACGTTCTGCCTCATCCTCGGAGCCGGCGGTACGGGTCGGTCTCACGGCGGACTGTCGGCGGTGCGGCAGGAGTCTTCGACTGTGACCGACATGACCGGGTGGCGCAGCAATGCGTCACGCTGGACAAGCCGTACCTGACGATGACAGACGATCGACGCGTTGGTCTCAGCCACCCGACCGGCTCGTCGTATCTAGTGACCACGTCACAGCCTGAACCGCCCACCGTTGACCGCGCTCACCGTCGAACCCCTGTCCACGTGCGTTCCTTGGGGAACCGTAACTCGCCCCACCTGACCACGGCAGCAGGGTTGCCCACCCTCGGAGCTGTCGACTCGAACGAGCCGTCTCTCAAGCGCGCCGCGTTCCTGGATACAAAGTCAGGCGAAGTCAGGCCGGGTCCGGCGCCGGCGACGTTGTGGT
>JAYUDQ010000190.1:0-6194 GCA_043739745.1 Acidimicrobiia bacterium
TGTGTGCGCTTGACGGTGGCAACGTCGTCGATCCCGCGCCGGAGACGCCGTGGTACGCCGGGCCGACGCTGCTCGGCCGGCTCGAGGCCATGCCGCTGCCGGAACACGAGGGTCGCAGCGGCGCGCGTCTTCCTGTCCAATGGGTCGTGCGTCCCGAGGTCGGTTCCACCGAACCGCGGTGGTACGCGGGCCCGCTCACCGGCGGTCTGTTCGCATTGGGCGACGAAGTGGTCGCCCTGCCTGCCGGCCGCCATTCCCACATAGCTGCAGTCGACGGTACCGGTGCGGCGACTCGCGTCCAGCTCACGGACGAGGTCGACATCGCCCGTGGTGACCTGCTCGCGTCTTCGGCGCGGCCGCCGTCGGTCGTCAACACGATCCGCGCCACGGTGTGCTGGATGACCGACGTGCCGCTGGGCGCAGGTGACCGCGTGCTCGTGAAGCACACGAGCCGGGTGGTGAAGGCCATCGTCACCGACATCCATGACCGCCTCGACATCACCACGGGCATGGTCGAACCTGATGCCCACAAGCTCGGTCTCAACGACATCGGCACGATCTCGCTTCGGCTGGCGAGCCCGCTCGTGGTGGACGACTACGGCGTGAACCGCTCCACCGGAAGCTTCATCGCCATCGATGAGACCACCAACGCCACCGTCCTCGCAGGGATGATCCGCACGGGCTGAGTTCATTGCTCGGCGGGGGCCGCCGCTCGCTGTCGCTCGGCGGGGCCGGGCCGGTCAGCGCAGGACGGCGGCGAGCGCGTTGCGCAATTGCGGCACCCATTCGTCAGCGGAAGTGATCGCGGCACGATGGTCGGCCGCGACCTCGAACACGTTCGCGCCGCTCATGGCCGCGCCGAGGGCCCGCTGTCGCGACGGTGGAACGGTGCCGTCCTCGGTCGTGATCACCACGGCAGCGGGGACGCCTGACGCTCCGGTGCGACCGAGCTCGCCGATCCATTCGGTGCTGTCGAAGCGACCGAGGGCAACGCCGGCCTGTGCAAGGGCGGCCGGGTCGTTGCGACGCATCTCGTCGAGCATCCAGTCCGGCACGGTCCCGTCCTTGCGGGCGAGCACGAAGCGCGACAGAAGCTGTTGGCCGAGCGCGGCCGGCGTGAAGGTGAGCGCAGCAGCCATGGCCGTTGCGACGCTTTCCCGTAGGAAGCGGTCGGGCCCGTCGGGTGCACGGAAACTGCCGGACGTCGAGCACAGCACGACGCCTGCGCAGCGGGTGGGATGACGGTGTGCGACGAGCTGTGCGACTGCGCCTCCCATGGAGTAACCAACGGGCACGAGCCGGTCGATCCCGAGCTGATCGGCCACGGCGATCACATCGTCGGCGCAGTCCTCGAGCCGGAAGTATGCGCGCGGACGAATGCCTCGACCGTGACCGCGCAGGTCCATGGCCAGTACCCGGTAGCTACCGACCAGGCGGGGGAAGACGCGGAAGAAGTTGAGATCGGCGGTGGCCGTCCAGCCGTGGAGCAGCATCACGATTGGGGCACCGATCGGTCCGGGCTGGTCACGCACGAAGGTGACGCCACGGCCCGGGAGATCGAGAAACCGGCCGGGTGGCAGTGTGACGCTCGGCTTGGGATTGGACATCGACGACGTTCCGCCGGAGCCGGAGGTCGACGCCATCACCCCACGCTAACCCGGTCCCGGCTCAACACGGCTGTGGTGTCAGCGGCTGTCGGGTCGGTCATCGCGGTCCACGCGCCAGCGCGAATTCGGCCTCGATGATCGCAAGGTGGACCGGAGCGGCAAGCAGATTGCCCCGCAGGTCACCCGTCATCGGATCTGCGTGGGTTGCGCCCAGCTGGGTCGGGCCGAGGAAGCCCAGCAGCGTCTCCATCCGCGCATGCGCCTCCTCCCAGCGTTCGATGGAACAGAGTGCGCTCACCATGGTGAATGACGCCCACAGGTCAGCCCCCTGCCCCGGCGGGAAGCCATCGTCGACATGCGGTAGGTGTCGGTGCAGGTGCGGCCATTCGGTGAGCTGCGCCACGGACTGGTCGATTGACACCGTGCATCGGTCGCGGGCTTCGAACTCGTCGTCGCCCGGCAGCGATGGTGCAACGTCGGCGAGCCATCGGAGCATCGATGCGTCGGATGTGTCGTCGGCGTCGTCACCGCCGCAGCGGCGCCAACCGGATGTCGGTCCCTGCCCGAACAGACCTTCCGCGAGCAGCCATACATCGAGTGCCTGCACTGCGGCGCGCCACTCGATGGCGGCGAGGTCGAGCGGGTTGCGCTTGACCGTGGTGCGAGCGAATGCGGCCAGTGCGGCACGTACCGCAACCGCAGATTCGACGTTGCGCACCGGCCTGGATCGTGAGTCCCAGCGCCCATGGTCGGCGCGCGTACCGTTCTCGGACAGCCAGGCGGCAATGCGCTCAAGGTCGCCCCAGGAACGGTCGGCGTCGAGCACGAGTGACAGCTCGGCAATCGCGCCAAGGTCGAGCGCGGCAGACGCCCGGTTGCCGACCCGGACCGGGCCCGACCCCCGCCACCCCGGCAGTGACAGCTCTTCCTCACTCGGCAGACCGTCGCCGTCGACCCGGTACACCGGTGCCAGTGGCAGGTCATCGCCGGCTCGTCCGGCCAGCCACTCGCGTGTTGCGCCGGCCAGGTCGCGTCGGCCCAACCGTTCCCAGATGCCAACCGCGGCAGCGTTGTCGCGCAGCCAGGCATAGCGCTCGTCGATGTTCCGCTCGTTGTCGAGACGGGCGGGTAGCGATGTCGTAAGCGCGCGGACCAAAGCGCCGGTCGTGGGATCGGTGAGCATGCGCAGTGCGCGGACGCTCGCGAGAACGGCCGGGCGGTGCACGCCGTCGAAGTCGATCTCGCCCGACTCGCTGCGCCAGCGCCGCCGGATGTCGTCGTGCTCGCGGAACGCGCCGCCGATCGTCAGGGCGGCGCGCTCGGGGCCGGATCGGGTGATGCGGTCGTCGTCGCGCCGGGTGATCGTCACGACCCGGCGGTCGCCGGCCGCGAGCCTCACCGGCAAACCTGCCGGGAGACCACGGATCGTCAGCGCGCCGAATGCGACACCTTCGGACCAGCGCTCGACCTTCCGGGGTGCGCCGAAGCGGTCGCCCGGCTCGACATCGAGGACGATCTCGGTCGACCCACGCAAGACCGTAAGTACACGGACGATCCGCCCACCCTCCATGTGGTCGACGACCGACACGAGAGATTCACGATCCGTGAGGGTGGTCGTCAGGATCGGCGCGCCGGTTGGTTCGTAGGCCTGTTCGCCGATCGGGCCGGGAACAGTCGGCCCCAGGCGGACGTGCGCACCTCGATCGTCGAGAATGCGGAACAACGCCGCGGGCGCATCGAAGCGGATCGGACAGAACCAGTCGATGCTCGCATCAGCGGCAACAAGTGCTGCGGTGCCTCGGCCATCACCAACAGCGCCGTGCGCCTTGAGCGGGAGGGCTCGGATGGTCATCGGGTCATCCGGTCATGCCGTGATGCTGACGATCTCCACTCGGAATGCGCTACGCGGTGCCTGGTACTCCACGATGTCACCGACCTTGTGGCCGAGGAGCGCATGCCCGAGCGGTGAGGCCGGCGACATCACGTCGAGACCCGGTCGGCGCTCCTCGATGGAACCGAGCAGGTAGGTCTCCGTGCCGGTCTCGCCCTCGTAGCGGACCTCGACGACTGAGCCCGCATTGACTGCGCTCGTGTCGACCGAGTCGACGATCTCGCCATCCTCGATCAGCGCGCGGATCTGGCGCATGCGGGCATCCATCTTCCCCTGCTCTTCCTTCGCGGCGTGGTAGTCGCCGTTCTCCGAGAGATCGCCGAGCTCGCGGGCCGCCTCGATGCGGCGTGCGATGTCGATCTTTCCGCGGGTGACGAGATCGTCGAACTCGGTCTTCAGGCGGTCGTAGGCCTCGCGGGACAGCTTCGTGGTGCTCACAGGGCCGAAGGGTACCCGCAGGACACCCGCTTGGCGTCCGGAAGCTGGACGAGTAGGCCGTTTCGCTCGGCTCAGCGGCCCGATGGCTCGCGATGACTAACGTCTGCGCCGGTCCCGAATCGGGTCACCCGCAACCAGCAGAGCACAGGAGCACATGTCGTGAGTCACAGGATCGCAGTTCTGGGTGGGGACGGGATCGGCCCGGAGGTCATCGTCGAGGCGCTGAAGGTGATCGCCGCGACCGGTGTGGAGCTCGACACCACCGACTACGACCTCGGCGGGCGCCGCTACCTGCGGACCGGCGAGGTCCTCCCCGACTCGGTGCTCGACGAGCTCCGTGGCTACGACGCGATACTCCTGGGGGCCATCGGTACCCCCGAAGTCGCTCCGGGCATCCTCGAGCGGGGGCTTCTCCTCAAGATGCGTTTCGAGCTCGACCTGTACATCAACCAGCGGCCGTTCCTGTTCCCGGCCAACAACGTCGACTGTGTCGTGATCCGCGAGAACACCGAGGGCACCTACGCGGGCGAGGGCGGGTTCCTGCGCAAGGGCACGCCCTTCGAGGTGGCCACGCAGGGGAGCGTCAACACCCGGATGGGCGTCGAACGCGCCGTGCGCTACGCCTTCGAGCTCGCCCGCTCGCGCCAGCGCAAACACCTCACGCTGGTGCACAAGACGAACGTCCTCCAGTTCTCGGGCGACCTCTGGCAGCGAACCTTCAACGAAGTCGCCACTTCCTATGCGGACGTAACAACCGCGTACAACCACATCGACGCAGCCTGCATCTACTTCGTCGAGTCGCCGCAGCGCTATGACGTCGTCGTCACCGACAACCTCTTCGGCGACATCCTCACCGATCTCGCCGGAGCCGTCTCCGGGGGCGTCGGCCTCGCGTCGTCTGCGAACCTCAACCCGGCCGGTACCGGTCCGTCGATGTTCGAACCGGTCCACGGTTCGGCGCCGGACATCGTCGGCACGGGCAAGGCCGATCCCCGGGCCGCGATCATCTCGGCCGGCCTGATGCTCGACTTCCTCGGCGAGAAGGCTGCGGCCGCCCGGATCAAGGCTGCCGTCGAAGCGACACTCGACCCCGCTTCCGCCATCCCTGTCGGGCCGACCTCGGCGATCGGCGACTACCTGGCTGCCAAGGTCTGAACGGTCGCCGCGAATTCGGGTCGCTTCCGGTAGGGCCCGGCCCGTAACCTGCAGGACATGGCTACGACGACGTTCAGGACCGAGCGCTCCTCCCACCCCACGGATCCCGCCCGAAGGGCCGAGATCCTGGCCGCGCCGGGCTTCGGCAAGTTCTTCACCGACCACATGCTGTCGGTCACCTGGACCGCAGATGAGGGGTGGCACAACCCGCGGATCGAGCCCTACGGCCCGATCCCGATGGACCCGGCGACCTCGGTGCTGCACTATGCGCAGGAGATCTTCGAGGGGATGAAGGCCTATCGGCACGAGGACGGTTCGGTGTGGACATTCCGTCCGGAGGCCAACGCCGAGCGCTTCGCCCGCTCGGCCCGCCGCCTCGCCCTGCCAGAGATGCCGGTCGAGATGTTCGTCGACTCTCTCCAGGCCCTTGTCGAGATCGATGTGGACTGGGTCCCCTCGGGCGGCGAGAACAGCCTGTACATCCGCCCGTTCATGTTCGCTTCCGAGGTGTTCCTCGGCGTCCGACCGTCAGCCGAGGTCCGCTACATGGTGATCGCGTCTCCCGTTGGGCCGTACTTCGCCAGCGGGGTCAAGCCCGTGAGCATCTGGCTGTCGTCGAACTTCACCCGGGCCGCGGTTGGTGGGACGGGTGCGGCGAAGTGCGGCGGCAACTACGCGTCCGGCCTCGCGGCCCAGCTCGAAGCGAGCGCCCACGGGTGCGATCAGGTGTGCTTCGTCGATGCCTTGGAGCACCGGTTCGTCGAGGAACTGGGCGGGATGAACCTCTACTTCGTCCACGCCGATGGACGGCTCGTCACCCCGGCACTCACCGGAACGATTCTCGAAGGCGTCACCCGGTCGTCGATCCTCACACTGGCCAAGGAGCTCGGCTTGCAGCCGGAGGAGCGTTTGGTGGACATCGACGAGTGGCGTACGGGTGTTGCCTCGGGCGAGATCCGTGAGGTGTTCGCCTGCGGTACGGCGGCCGTGATCACGCCTGTCGGCCGACTGGTCTGGGACGGGGGCGAGGTCGGCAACCCCGTGGCCGGCGAAACGACTCTCGGGCTGCGTAAGGCCCTGATCGACATTCAATACGGCCGGGC
>JAYUDQ010000191.1:0-2331 GCA_043739745.1 Acidimicrobiia bacterium
AAGCAGCTCGGGAAGCGACGCGCATGCACCGACCAGCTCGAGATCGTCCGTCTGCGCGAACAGTCGCACCATCCCCTCTCGGAGCAGCACATTGTCTTCAGCGAGCAGCAACCGGATAGGCACAACACGATCGTACTTTCCGTCCTGGTCAGGCGCAGTGAGGCTACCTACACTTCACCTGACGTCGAATGATCGACCTCCCTGGATGACGCCATGGGCAGTACACTGGTGGCCCACTCGGGCTCCGACAGGTGAGAGTGGGGCCAGCTACACCTGTTTTGTGTAGCAGCCTCACTCGACGGCGATGGTTCAGTCGGTCTACAACGGGATGCATGTGGCGTGTTGGGGTGAAGGATCTGTTGTATCGACGATGGCGTTTCGTCGTTTCGATGCTGGCCACCTCGATCGCGTTTGCGCTCGCCCTTGTGCTCGCCGGTGCTGCCGAACATCTGGGCCTGGAGACCAAACGCGTCGTGGCGCTCTTCGGCGCCGACTCGTTCGTCGTGAGTACCGGCGGTTCGGGCCCGTTCAGTACGACGCACCTGCTGTCGACGGCGGTGGCCGATGAGCTCCGCGCCGATCCCGGAGTGTTCCGCGCGGATCCCTTCATTCAGGCTCGAGACACGCTGAAGGGTCGCGATGTCAACGTGTTGGGGTTGACCCTCGGCGGTGCCGGATGGCCGCGTGTGCGGTCCGGACGTCTTCCGCTGGCGTCCGGCGAAGTCGTCATCGACTCGACACTTCGATATCGGCTCGGGGATACCGTCTCGCTCGGATCATGGACGGCGAAGGTTGTCGGAACGTCCAGTGAGACGACGTATTACTTCGGTACGCCGACCGTGTTCGGAGTGATCAGCGACGTCCAAAGAGGGTTCCTGGCTGGTCAACCATACGCCACGGCGATCGCCGTGCGCGGCGAGCCGGGGGCCATTCCTTCCGGTGCGCGGCAGTTCACGCCGCGCCAGTCGGTCATCGACCTCAACAGGCCGCAGAAGGCGGGTTTGCAGACGATTCAGATCATCAATCTCCTCCTCTGGATCATGGCTGGCGGCGTCATCGCGTCGATGCTGTATCTGTCGGTCCTCGAGCGCCGTATCGATCTGGCGACGTGCAAGGCGATCGGCGTATCGAACATCACGCTGTTTGGTGGCCTGGCGCTTCAAGGCGTGGTGCTCGCGCTCGCGGCAAGCTGCACCGGCGCCGTGCTCGCCTCGCTGCTCGCCCCTTTGTTTCCTTTCACCATCGAGATCCCCGGCTCGGCCTACATCAGGTTGTTCGTCGCCGGAAACGCCGTTGGGCTACTGGCAGGCCTGATCGGCCTGCGTCGTACCAGTCACATCGACCCGGCCTTGGCCTTCGCCAACTGACGATGGCCACGCTGAGCCTGCGTGACGTGACGCTCGAATACGAGCGTGCAGGGTATCTGGTCCGTCCGATCGACGGGCTCGACCTCGATATCGCCGACGGTGAACTCGTGCTGCTCGTGGGCGCCAGCGGTTGCGGCAAAACGACGCTGCTTTCTGCGCTGGCGACGTTGCTCACACCAGTCCGGGGTTCGATCCACCTCGGCGAACTGGATGTGACAGCGCTCAGCGGACGAGCAGCCGACGAGTATCGGCGGCGGCGGGTCGGTGTCGTCTTCCAGGCGTTCAACCTGTTGGCGGCGCTGAGCGCAGTGGACAACGTCGCCTTGCCGATGTGGAACGACGGCGTGGGTGGCCGTGAGGCCAGGCGGCGGGCGGTAGCGCTGCTCAGCAACCTTGGCATGCCCGACCGCTTACATCATCGCCCGGGCGACCTGTCTGGCGGACAACAACAGCGGGTCGCCATCGCCAGGGCGCTTGCGCTCGCTCCAGATCTGTTGCTTGCTGACGAGCCGACTGCACACCTGGACGCAACACAGGTGAGCGGCGTGCTCCGGCTGCTCCGTGACTCGGCATCGCCAGGGCGCGTCGTCGTTGTCGCCACCCATGACGAGCGCCTTCTGCCGATCGCCGACCGGGTGGTCGAGCTGTCCGCGGCGCGCTGCGACGCTATTGGATCTCGCCGTATCACACTGGCGACAGGCGAGATCCTCTTCGAAGAAGGCCAGCCTGGCGACGTTGCCTACATTGTCGAAGAGGGCATGATCGAACTCGTGCGTCGGCGGGCAGACGGTGTCGAGGAGGTGGTGCTCGCCGCCGGTCGGGGGCGCTGGTTCGGCGAGCTGGCGCCGTTGTACGGCCTCCCGCGGACGGCCACCGCCCGCGCCGCAGAACCGTCGGTCGTGACCGCCTGCCCACCCCACCTGCTGCGACAGAGCGTGCAGTCAGCGCTGAACTCGCGCTAGTC
>JAYUDQ010000192.1:0-2323 GCA_043739745.1 Acidimicrobiia bacterium
CTCGATCGCGTCGAGCTGATCGCTCTTGCCGTGCTGGCGTCGCTTCTGCCGGTCCGGTCGATCAACCTCGATCACGACGACTTCAGCGGCAATGAAATGCCGTGCGATGCCGGCCCCGTAGGCGCCGGTGCCCTCGACCCCGACACGTTCGATCGTCCCGAACGTCGACATCCACGACGACAACGAACGATGCCCGTCAGCGGTCGTCGGGAACGACTCGACGCCGAGCAGGCCGCCGTTCATGTCGACCACGGCGGCGACGTTGAAGTCGCGATGGGTATCGACCCCACCAACGATCAGACGTGCTGAATCTACGATGGCCACGGCCACCCCTTTTCTCAGTTGAGGGGACAGGCACGCACGTCCCGTGAAGGAGACCAGTGACCGAGCAGCTGTTAGACCGAAGTTAATTGGGTTGAAACGGTAGAACCCCCTGTTGTGCAGGGGGTTCTTTGTTTTGGGTTGTTTATTTTCTGGCTACTTGGTGGCGAGTTTGATCGGGATGGTGGTGTTGATCAGTTCGAACGCCCGGTGTTGGAGGGGGGTGGGTGTGGCGAGTTTGATGATTCGTGCGCCGCCGTCGAAGATGATGGTGTTGCGGGTCAGGGTGGCGAGTTCGTCGAGGAGGGTGGCGAAGCTGTGGACGGGTTGATCGTCGCTGGTCTGTTTGGTTGAGGCTTTGTGTTTGGCGCTGGTGGATTGTTGGGCGGGGGCGACGGGGTCGGTGCGTTGCGGGGGGTGTTCGTCGGTGAAACAGAGTGGTTTCCAGGCTTGGCGGAGGTGCCAGATCAGGTAGTTGGCGAGCATGCAGATGAAGATGTGGGCGCGGACCCGGGCTTCGGTCCAGTGGCGGATCGGGCGGAGGTCCAAGTCGATTGCTTTCAAGCTGCGGAAGTCGGCTTCGACGACTTTCAATCCTTTGTAGGCGTCGACCACGCCGGGTCCGTCGAGGCGGTCGGCGGCGACGGAGGTGCGCACGATGTAGATCCCGTCAAGGGCGGCTTCTGCTGTGATTGTGGTGTGGTTGCGGATGTATACGAAGCTGGTGTCGCCAATGTCGAGGGTGAAGTGTTTGCCCATTTTGTGGCGGCCGATCAACTTGCCGACACGGAGTCCGATCTTGTCCGCGCCGGTCAGCCGGCCAGTGTTGACTGCCGCGGCGATCGGGGCCAGCAAGGCCTCGGTGGCGGCGAGTAGTTCGCCGCGTTTGCGGGTCCGTTGGATGGCGAGGGCCGGGTTGCGGCAGGCGACGAGTCGTTCGCCGGGATAGTCGGGATGATCACAGATTTCGGCCAGGCCGGTTTCGTCGAACAGCGATAGTTGGAGGATCCCTCCTTCGGCCAGGGCCCGCACCGCTGGGGCCCGCAACGACGTGATCCAGCCCAGCCCGCCCAGCTTGCGGATCGCGTCGATCCGGGCTGTGGTGATCATTCCCCGGTCGCCGACCATCACCACCTGGCCGAGCCCGAACCGGGTCCGGACGGTGTCGACCGCGGCGATGAACGCGGTTGGATCGGCGGTGTTGCCGGCGAACACTTCGACCGCGATCGGCCGCCCGGCGGTGTCGGTCATCAGCCCGTACTCGATCTGGGCCAGTCCCGTCTTGCCGTCACGGGAATAGCCGCGCGCCGCGAGCGGGCAGTGGGTCCCTTCCATCCACGAGCTGGACAGGTCATACAGGACCAGGCCGCCGTCGACGAGATGGCGGCGGGCGAGACCCTCCTCGATGGTGTATTGGCGTTCGACCAGCCAGTCCATCGCCGCGTAGACCTCGTCGGCGGTCGCGTCGCCGACACCGAAATCGTCGGCCACGGTGGTGGTCTGCCACCAGCGGGTGGTCGCCAATTTCGACGCCGGCCGGCAGACCCGGGCGATGACCAACGCCAACACCAACTCACGCTCCCGGCAGGCCGGGCCGAGCAGGCCGGCCAACCCGACCGCCGCGGCTTGGGCCGCGACCGCGGCGACATGGCCATGCGGCAGGGAACGCTCGATCTGCCAGTCGGCCCCCGCCTCGACCAAAGTTTTGCCAGCCAACGAGTCCCGGATCGCGACGATCGTCTCCGCCGGCAGATGGGACAAGTTGGCGAGCGTCTCATTTTTGACTTTGCCGTCCTCACGATAGGACCGGCGTAACAGGGTGGTCTCATACACCTTGTCCTTGTAGTGGCGACGGGACGTGGACACATGCATCGCACCAGGCTTGCGGGTCATATGTGAATCCTACACAACCAACACCCACCCGTCAACCATTTTAGTGACTACACTCCGTGACCATTCCGCGTCTATCCGTGCTGGCCAACACACAAATCAAGCCACAAAC
>JAYUDQ010000193.1:0-2323 GCA_043739745.1 Acidimicrobiia bacterium
CTGGCTGCCCGCGACGGAGGTAGCCGCGAGCTCCTCGTTCAGACCGGGCCAGAGGTGGACGCCGAACTCTTCGAGCAGCTTGCCGTTGGCCAGCAGCTCGCGGTCGAAGCCGCCGAGCGGCGACCCCTGGTAGCCCGACACGTACGACGCCGTCTTCCAGCCTTTCGCCCGGTCGGCGCGCATCTGGTCGATGGGCAGCCGGGCCAGGGCCTGGATACCGGTGACGAGCACCTCCCCGTCCAGTGCCGTGTAGCGGTCAGCCAACGTGAACGACACATCCGGGGCCATCGTCATGGGACGCATCCTGCCGCACACGGACCGCGGGTGTCAGATGGACGTCCGGTCAGCGGACGGTACGGTTGCGTACCGCCTCGCCGAGCCGGATCGTCACCAATGGACCGCGGACCGTCGCCCGAGGCCGAAACAGGGGGAACGCATGCTCGGGTCGAACCTCGGTGATCTGTTGCGCCGTCGCGCCTTGCGCAATCCGGGCGTGGAGGCCGTGGTCGACCTGGCGAGCGGCGAGCGCGTCGACTTCCACGAACTGAACCAGCGGGTGAACCGGGTCAGCCACATGTTGACGGGCGCTGGCGTAACCCCGGGCGACCGCGTCGGCCTCCTCGCATCGACCTGCATCGAGTTCGTCGAGACGTATTACGGGTCGGCCAAGGTCGGCAGTGTCGTGGTGCTGCTGAACTGGCGCCTCGTCGCCGACGAGCTCGAGTACCTCCTCATCGACAGTGGCGCAACGGTGCTCGTGTTCGGGGCCGAGTTCGACGACGCCGTGCGGGTCCTGCACGATCGGGGCACGACCGCAGTGACGAGCTGGATTCGCATCGGCGCGGTGCCGGGCGACGCTGGCGAGGCCTGGGGTGCCCTCTCCTACGCCGAGCTGGTCGCCGCGTCATCAACGGATGAACCGCAGATCGGCGCGTACGGCGACGACCTGCTGTGCCTCTGCTACTCGTCAGGTACCACCGGCCGTCCCAAAGGGGCGATGCTCAGCCACGAAGGGCAGCTGTTCGCGATTCTCTCGCAGGCCGCCTCGATCGACGGGTTCCACCTTCGCGACCGCTACCTGGTCGCACTGCCGCTGTTCCACCTCGGTGGCTTGCTGCCGCTGGAGAACGCCATGTACGCCGGCTCCACGGTCGTACTGATGCGGGCGTTCGACCCGGTGAAGATCTGGGACGTCATCGCCGCCGAGCACATCGACAGCGGCCTCGTCGTCCCCTCGATGCTCGGGGCCATGCTCGCCGCGCACGACCCGTCCCGACACGACCACTCGTCGATCAAGAACCTCTCCGTCGCTGCCGCCCCGGTGCCGCTCACGCTGCTGGAGCTGTGCCGCGACAAGGGTATCGGCATCCTGCAGACGTACGGTCTCACCGAAGCCGGTGGGCCGGGCACGAACCTCGGCGCCGACGATGCGGAGCGCAAGATCGGGTCCGCCGGCCGCGCCTACACCCTCACGGATGTGAAGGTGGCGCGGCCCGACGGATCACCGTGTGAACCAGGCGAGCACGGCGAGGTGCTCGTGCGCGGACGCCATCTGATGAAGGGGTACTGGAACAACCCGGTCGCCACGGCGGCCACCATCATCGACGGTTGGCTGCATACGGGCGACATCGCAGTGTGGGACGACGAGGGCTTCGTGACGATCAAGGATCGCATCAAGGACATGATCATCAGCGGCGGGGAGAACATCTATCCGGCCGAGATAGAGAACGTGATCCTGGCCCATCCGTCGGTGCGCGAGGTCGCCGTGATCGCGCAGCCGTCGCAGCGGTGGGGCGAGTCGCCGCTGGCAGTCGTGGTGCGCGAACGCGATGATCTGTGTGCAGAGGATGTGCTGGCCTGGTGTGACGGGAAGCTGGCCCGCTTCAAGCAGCCGAAGGCGGTCGAGTTCGTCGACGCGATTCCGCGGAATCCGACGGGGAAGGCGCTCAAGCGGGTGCTGCGGGAGCAGTTCCCCGGCACGCCTGTGGCGTGACACGCTGCCTGGTCGCTTTCAGCGGGTTTCGACGACCGGGCCAATCGCCATCGATTCAGTCGATCGAACCGGGCGGAACGACCCAGTCGTGGACCTGACCAGTGATCCCCGCGATGATCTCGAAGTCACGGTCGTAGTGGATGACCGCCAATCCATGAAGTTCGGCAGCAGCGGCGATGAGAAGGTCGGGCACCTTCCGCCCCCGGAGCCCGCCGGCCGCAAGCGTCCGCTGGACGACCTTCGCCCGCTCGATGACCGCCTCGGAGATCGGCACCTCCTCGAACTCGGCGAGCATCGCCTGCACCACGTCCCACTCCCGCTCGTTGCGGG
>JAYUDQ010000194.1:0-2320 GCA_043739745.1 Acidimicrobiia bacterium
CGGTCGGTACCGAGCAGTGCCTCGATCGTCATGGCCGCGCTGACGTCCGCGGTCTTGGCCAGACGGCCAAGGTCTTCGAGGGCGAGGAGCAGCATTCCGAGGATGCCGTCGGTGCCGTTGATCAGGGCCAGGCCTTCTTTGGCCCGTAGCACGAGCGGCTCCCGGCCGAGGTTTGTGAGCGCCGTGCTCGCAGGCATTTCGACTCCCGCTGGATCGTGCACCGAGCCTTCGCCGAGCAGGGCGAGGGCGGCGTGCGACAGTGGCGCGAGATCGCCGCTCGCGCCGAGCGAGCCGTGCTCGTACACGAGCGGCGTGTACCCGGCATTGAGCAGCGCCAGCATCTGTTCGACCACCAACGGACGTACACCGGAGTAACCCATCGAAAGCGAGCGGGCTCGCAGCAAGACCATGGCGCGCACGACTTCGCGCTCGACGAGCGGACCCATGCCCGCCGCGTGCGAGCGGATGAGTGACCGCTGCAGCTCTTCCCGCCGGTCGGCCGCGATGGGAGTGGTGGCCAGCGAACCGAATCCTGTGGAGACGCCGTAGACGGGCTCGTCGCCGGCGGCGAGGCGTTCGACGATCGCAGCTGACGCGAGCATTGCCGCAGTGGCCGACGGTGCAACGGTCACCATCGCATCTCGGCGGGCGACCGCGATAACATCCTCTGCGCGCAGACCATCGCCGGTAAGGATGATCGAGTCGGGGACGCTCATCCGGCCACCGTTTGGTTCATTGCGGCACGGGCTTCGTCACGGATCGAGCCGAGGACGTGTTCGTAGAGCGAGCGGAACTCGGGCGACGTGACCAGTTCATGGCTCCGAGGTCGGCCGAGCGGGATCGGGATCTGCTCCTTGATGCGGCCGGGTCGGTTGGTCATGACGAGCACGCGGTCACTCACGAAGATGGACTCTTCCACGTCGTGGGTGACGAAGAGGACGGTGAGGCGATGACGGTCCCACACCTCGGTGAGCAGTTCCTGCATCATGCGCCGCGTGAGCGCGTCGAGGGCACCGAAGGGCTCGTCCATGAGCAGGATGCGGGGCCGATACGCGAGCGATCGCGCGATGGCGACGCGTTGCTTCATGCCGCCCGAGAGCTCCGCCGGGTAGCGGTCAGCGAAGTCGGAAAGACCGACCAGGTCGAGCTGTTCGCGGGCGCGGGCGGCACGCTCGGAGCGATTGATCGGCTCCTGGCGGAGGCCGAACTCGACGTTGGCCAGCGCGGTGAGCCAGGGGAATAGCGTGTAGCTCTGGAACACGACACCACGGTCGCGGCCGGGCCCGTCGATGGCCTGACCGTCGAGCATCACCGTGCCGGCAGTCGCCTCCTGCAGCCCGGCGACGATGGAGAGCAGGGTGCTCTTGCCGCAGCCCGATGCGCCGACGATGGAGACGAACTCACCTTCCGCGATGGTGAGGTCGACGCCGTCAAGTGCGACGACCGAACCCCGGCGCGAGGTGAAGGCCTTGCGCAGTCCCGTGATCTCGACGGCGGTGGTGCCCGACCCGGCGTTCACCGTCGGACCTGCTCGTGCCGGAACATGCGTCGCCCGGCGGCTCGTAGCCCCTGATCCGTGACGAGGCCGATGACGCCGAGCACGAGCAGGTAGCCGACGATCTTGTCGTAGGTGAAGAACTTGCGGCCGAGGTCGATCGCGTGCCCCAGGCCGTGGTTGGCGTTCACGGTCTCGGCCAGCACCACCCACGTCCACGCCCATCCGAGGGCGAGCCGATTCGAGTCCCACATGCGCGGTGCCGCAGCCCGCAGCACGATCGAGCGCAGGATCGACATCTCCGACAGCCCGAGCGTGCGGCCGGTGTCGATCAGTTCCGGCGGCACGCGCTTCACGTCATCGGCCACCATCAGCACCTGCTGGAAGAACGTTCCCATCCAGACGATGAACCACTTCTGCCGCTCGTCGACGCCGAGCCACACGATGGAGAAGCTCACGAAGCCGGTCACCGGCATGTACCGGATGAACTCGCTGAACGGAACGACCCCGGCCCGCCATCGCGGAAAGCAGCCGGCGAGGATGCCCAGCGGGACGGCCAGGACGGTCGACAGTGCGAAGCCGATGGCGATACGGACCACCGAGGCAGAGACGTCGGGCCAGAACGTGCCGTCGCGCATTTCGCGGATGACACGGCCGACGGATTGCCCTGGCGACGGCGGGAACCCCTTCGGCGCAACCGCGGCCGCAAACAGCCACAGTCCGATGAATGCCGCAAACGTAAGCGCAGTTACGAGTAGGCGATGGGGCGCGTCGATCTCCGTGAAGATCCCGCGGCGTGTCCGGCGAGTCGGCAAGGGGTTCCTA
>JAYUDQ010000195.1:0-6155 GCA_043739745.1 Acidimicrobiia bacterium
ACTCGCGGAACGCGCCGCTCGACTCGGTCTGACCAACTGGCTAAGGAACCAAGTCGCGTCTGAGAGCGCCTGACGCGACACCACGCACCCGATCTGCCGCTCGGCGCTTCTCGCGCGTTCGCTCGCAGGCGTGTGCGTGGAACTCACCGAATCGGTCTACCGAGGCAGCTCAGCGCCGCCGAGGCGGCTCGTAGGCTCGCAAACATGGATGATTCCTCACTCGGTGGTGGCGATGAGCTGCTTCGCTCCATCTCCAAGTCGCCAGGCTTCGAAATGCTGACCGACGCGCTCGACCTCAGTGTCGATCAATTCCTCGAGTCCGGCGTCGTCAGGGACGTACCGGTGGTGGGCTGGGTCGTAAAGGTGGCCGGCATCGCCATCAGCATCCGGGACAGGATGTTTGCCAAGA
Organism: Acidimicrobiia bacterium; assembly: GCA_043739745.1. Lineage (GTDB taxonomy): Bacteria > Actinomycetota > Acidimicrobiia > Acidimicrobiales > JANYDT01 > JAYUDQ01. The sequence continues at coordinate 410 of JAYUDQ010000195.1, forward strand.
AGTTGGTCGCCTTCCTGGCAGGTACTAGCACCGCCTCGGCCGAGAAGATCGCCGCCTTCCTAGACGATCTCGCTGAGCCGAAGCGGCGCGAGCGAGCCGGCGAGATACTCATGCTCCTCATCGAACGTCACGAGCGGATCGAGAAGTCTGCCATTCTCGGTCGCCTGCTCGCCGCCCAGATCGAAGGGCGCTTCGACGGCGAGCGGTTCCTAGCACTCGCCGCCGCCCTCGACCGCACCTCCATCGGCGAGCTGCTTCTCGTCAGACGCGCCGTAACCGCCGGCCATCTTGGCACCGAGGAGGTGATCTGGGCCGTGGCCCGCACCGGCCTCGTGAATGTCGAACTCATCGGCGCCCCGGTAGGTCCCGGCATCAAGACGAGCTACCAGGTCAACTCGCTCGGTGGTGACATGGTTGCGTTTGGACTGACCGGACTAGCCGACGACGCCGACACCGGTTTCCCATGAACTGAGGTGTGAATCTTCGAATTCCGTTGCAAATTGGACTTTTCGCCACGATATCCGTCGCTTGTCGCTGATTCTCATCCATCGAGGGCGGTCCGACAGGGCCATGGGAGCCAATGATCGCTCCGGGCACGGGGCACCGAAGTGCCGATCGGACCCGGCGAGTCAGGCCGCCCGGCCGAGGCGCAGCCATACCCGCAGCAGAGGGAACTGACTCCGGGTCGCACCACCGACTCGAACCCTCACGAGATCGACCTTCCTCGAATGGGTTATCCCCGAAGCTTCGTTCGGTGATGCATAACAACAGCGCAGAACTTCGCTCCACTTTTGGAGGATCGACGCGCTCACGCGCATCGGCAATATCCATCAACAGGTATTGCGCAGCTACTCGTAGATTGTCGCCTGAGCCAGCATCTGGGCGATCAATCGCCAATCCGGAGCGGACGTTGCCAATCGACCCTTGTTCGCGAACCAACCCTCGATCTCATGGATCCAACCGATCAGGACTCGAGGTACACGTCGGGACTGGCGCTAGGCCAGCCCGTCACACCTCTGCCGTCATCGGTCGCACGAACTCAGCGAATCCGGAACGCTGGTTCGAGACCTGGTGCTAAGGTCACCAGGCCCGAACGAGAAGGGGCTGATTGGATGATGCGCTGGGTAGTGCTTGTGCCCGGAATCATGGGGTCCTCGTTGAGCTTGGACGGCGACGAGGTGTGGCCGCCGTCGGTGTGGGACGTGGTCACCGGCTACGACGACATCGTGAAGCTGATGGACGATCGAGTTGTCGTTGATGACATCATCGACAAGGTCTTCATCAAACCGGTGTATCACGCGCTCCTCGGTGACATCGCCGCTTGCGGATACTCAGTGAATGATGTGGAGCGTCGCTTTGTCCCGTTCCCGTACGACTGGCGCAAGTCGAACGAGATCACGGCGGTCGGCCTTGCCGCGTGTCTCGACGCTGCCAGCGCGGGCGGCCTTCCCGACGACATCACGATTCTCGCTCACTCGATGGGCGGCCTCGTTGCACGCCGGGTTGTCGAAGGTGGGGACTACGTCGGCCGAGCCTGGTTCGACCGCATCATGCGAGTAATCACGTTCGGGACCCCGCACTTCGGCGCGCCACAAGCGGTTGCTCGACTGACCGGCAAGGAGAAGGTGCTCGGCGTTTCGGGTCACGACATCGTCCTTCTGGCCTCCGACCCTCGATACTCGGCGCTGTACGAACTCGCCGGCCCCCATGGCCCGGCATTCACGGTGGACGTCCCGTTGCGCGGTCAGCTGCCCAAGGTCATCGATCGGTTCGATAAGCGCGTCGCCATCCCATTGGATTTGAACTCGGCCAACATCGACGCGGCGAACGCGTTCTGGTCGAAGCTCGACCTCGAGCGCCGGCCGGCGGGCGTCGAGTATTACTTCTTCGGCGGTGCGGCTCACACAACTGTGACGTCCTGTCAGACCGATGGGACGACGGTAGACACCATAACGCGCGAGAGTGCGGGCGACGGAACGGTGCCGGTGAGTAGCTCGATCGTCCCCGAGTTTCCTCACGGCTATTCGCGCAAGGAACACATGCGAGTCTTCGAGGACCGCGATGTCCGCGAGGCCCTGTATAGGTTCCTCGATGCCCCGTCGAACGTCCGGCCGCAATCGGCGGATTCCACTGAGGCGGTTGGTAAGCCTGGCACCGTCGGGTTGTCGGTGAACAAGGAGACCTACGAGGTTGGCGAACCCGTCGAGATTGTCGTCAGCTATTCGCAACCAGTTGATAACCCGACCATGTCGTTCGGGTTCGCCCGCATAATCCCAGCGAACCCCGAGGTACCCGAGGCGGTCGCCTCTGTCGACATCACGTTGGGCGGACAGAACGTCTCCAACTTCGCCGTCACGATCACGCCCGAACTCGAACCCGGGCTGTACGAGTTGACGACATCGCTGCCGACGGACGACCCGGAGCGCACGATGTTCGTCGTGTCGACACCCAGTGGCTGACGCATCGCAAGTCCGCGCCGCCTTATATGCCTGGGGCGCGAGCTACGGCATCCTCACAGAGGAGGCGTTGCGCAAGGCGGCCGGGCCTGAGCGGCAACCAGGAGAAGGTTCCGTTCACCGAGGAAGAGGCCGACTTCTTCCGTTCCCGCCGCATCATGCGGGTCCGGCTCGGAACCGGCCGCCGGACTCGTGCACGTCGAGCACCGAGGTCAGGCCCGCGTACGCCGAGATCCACGAATGGTTGCGCCGGCGGTCGGCACGCAACTGAACATCGAGTGCCACCGGTGCCGACGACAGGGCGTCCATCAACCACCGAAGCTCGCCGCCGGGCAGCAGCGCCCCTTCGAGTGTCGCCGACACGGTTCGATCGAACGAGACGAGAGGACCCGTGATTTCCGCCATCACCGGACTGTACGACGCGGGTGTCACATAGTTGATGGCGGATGCGATGCATCCGACGGTCGTGCACTACTGCGACCTGTGCGGGAACCCGCTTGACGGACGCACTCTGATGCGCTCCGACTTCGATGGAGGAGCGCACAGAACGTGCGACGCAAAACGACAGCCAGCCCCCGCCGCTGAATCGCGCCATCAGGCGCTTCTGCCGGTGATCTTGGTGGGTCAGGTGCCGGTTCCGTATGGCGGGGTGATGATTTCTGGGTAGTGGCCATCGTTGCTGAGGAAGTACACGCGACCGCCGTCATGGCTGTTGATTGCCTGCGGGTGACGCCGGGTTGGATCAGCCCAATGTTCGAGGCCGCGTTCGACGACCCGACCGTAGATGTTGTCGAAATCGCGCTCACTCACCGAGAACGCGTAGTGCTGAGAAGCGATCACATCGCTCGTCGATGCGAAGTCCATCCAGCCCTACGCCGTTCGCCGTTGAGATCTGCCAGAAGTGACCGAGGCGTTCTGGGTCATCAACGCCGAACATCTCGGCGAACCATCGCGCAGGCGTCTCGGCATCGCGAGCCGCGACGATCGTATGGTTGGGTTGCACGGCCATCGAGACAAGTCTGCCCGAGGTCATCGAAGCGGATCGCGCACCCGTACGTTGATGCGAATCGCCATGACCCGTCGTTGACCGCGCAAATAACGCCATCGCAGAACTACATCACTCGACGCCACCCGCAACCGTCCGGATCGCATCGGGAGCCGTCTCGACGGACGGTAGGGCCGCTCGGGGGCGATGCGCATGGACTTCCATGCGGTCTACCCGGAGTGCGGGCCTCTTGGGTTCCAGCACCGAGCCGGTTCACGCTGGTCGGGCGGTGTCCTTGGGTGAAGGGTCGCAGGGTTTGCGCCATCCACACACGGTGCAGCCGTGGCTGTCCACTTCTGGGATGCAACAGCCGCCACGTGGGTGGTCGTCAGCCGACCGGGCGCGTTGTTCACGTCGGTGATGCGCCGAGAACTTTCTGTACAAACGGGGTGTAGTCCACTGTGCGCCAGCGAGTCGGGGTGAGGCGGACGACACGGCTGACCGTGCCCGTCGTGGTCTGGAGGTAGATGTCGCCGATCTCGGGCCCGAGGTAGCGGTGTGCGAGAGAGCGCTCGACCTCGTCATCGGTGTCACCGACGACTGTTGGGCCTTCGACGGTGACGTACTTGTAGGGCATCGCCTCGCTCTGGACACAAAGGCTGGCCTGACCTGTCGCCATGACGAGTCTGATCTTTTCACTCGATGACTCGAACACGAAGATGACGTCAGCGCCAGCCTCGTAGCTGTACCAGACTGGTGCCGCCAGCGGGGCCGCGCCGTCTCGTGCGATGGTGACAACGCCGACGTGCAGATCTGGGGCAACATCGGCTGGAACGGCATGCGGCTCACCGAACTCGCCGCCCGAGCAGAGCTGAGCCTCTCCGCCACGTCGGAGTTAGTCAACGAGCTCGAGCACCTCGGCTACCTGCACCGCATCCCCGACCCGCGAGACGGACGCGCCAAGCTGATCGTGCCAACAGACCGTGGCCACCAAGCTCTCAACGACGCCGGCATCCGCGTCGCCGAGATCGAGGAACACTGGGCCACCCTCGTCGGGCACGCCAAGTTCGACGAAGTCTGCTACCTCCTCGACAAGCTCCTCACAAAACTCACCACTACCCACGACGAGTGAGCGCGCCTGAGGCTATGCGCCGCCCCGGGGCGGTCGGCGTCTGTCCCGATCTCGCCCTCAGCGCGTCGCTGCGCCACTTCCATCAGGCCGTAGAGCCGATGCGCCTACTTGGCGCTGCCCAGGGTGAGCGATCTGTCGCGAATATGCGTGGGCGTTCTGCGTGGGCGGCGGGTCGACACGGGCGACTCCGACGCGAGCTTGTCTTCCAAAAGATAGCGGGCCGGGCTCAACGGCTGTTGATGGAACCAATGTTCTGGCCCCAGACGTGGACGATGGGCAGGGTTACGCGTGCGGGTTCCGGTGGGAGTTGGTCGCCGAACACCTCGGCGAGCAGTCCGTGGACAACAGGATGGAGCCGCTCCTCACTGAATCGTTCGCAGTCCTCCTGGGTTTGCCAGATGTCGATGTAGCGCAGCCCTCCCCCCGGCAGTTCGATCGCGAGGTGCACGATCAGGCCAGCCGGCGGCGTGTCGCCGAGACCGTCAGAGATCGTTCGATAGAACCCGGCATCGATGGGCACGTCATGGGTGTACGCGTACACAGTTCCTCCAAATCATTCCGAATGACATTCGGATTGAAGTAGTGTTGTCCGAGTGGTCAAGCCTGTCAAGCGTCAGTACGAGAACGCGGCGCGGCGTGCGCGTTCCGAAGAGACCCGATTGGGAATCCTCGAGATTGCGCGGGAGTCGATCACGACTCACGGCTATCGAGCGACGACCATCGCCAAGATCGCTCGTGGAGCTGACGTGCACGTCGACACGATCTACGAGCTGATCGGTCGCAAACCCGAGTTGCTGCGCGAACTGATCGAGCGGGCGATTTCGGGTTCCGATCGAGCGGTCGCTCCGGCCGAGCGCAGTTACGTGCAGGCGATGCGCGCAGAGCCCGACCCAGCCCGAAAGTTCGCCATCTACGCGGGCGCGATATGCGGCATCCATCACCGAATGGCGCCCTTGCTGGTCGCGCTACGCGACGCTGCCACCACCGACAACGAATCGCAGCAGGTCTGGCGGGAGATCAGTGATCGACGCGCGCGGAACATGCGCGACCTCGTCCGTGACCTCGGCCCGCACGGCACGCTCCGCGTCGACGTCACGGTCAACGAGGCAGCCGATGTGATCTGGGCCACCGCGAGCCCAGAACTCTTCATCCTCTTCACCCAAGAACGCGGAT